>JADGAX010000003.1:300000-458012 GCA_015231795.1 Alphaproteobacteria bacterium
TCGAGCGGCTCATGCCCAGCGCTCGCGCCTTGGCGGTCATCAAGCGGGCGAAATCCTCTTCCGACCCGCCGATATGCTCGGCCACGGCCACGGTGACATCATTGGCCGAACGGGTGACGATGGCTTGAATGGCCTGCTCGACCGTAAGGCTTTGCCCCGAGCGAAGCCCCAGCTTCGAAGGGGCCTGCGCCTCGGCGTTGTCGGTAAAGGTGATGCGATCGTTGAGTTTCAAGCGTTTGTGCTTGAGTTCGTCAAAAACAAGATAGAGCGTCATCAGCTTGGTCAGCGAGGCGGGGTAATTGCGCTGGTTGGGATTGACCGAATGCAGCACTTCGCCCGTCTTGGCGTCGATGATCAGCGAGGCGTAGCGGACTTCACGGGCTTGGACGGGGTGGGCGAGGGCGACGACGCCCGCCAGAGCGGCCAGGGTCAGGAAAACATTGAATCGGTTCAACGGTCTTGCCCAACTAACCATGCGCTCTATCCTGGATTCACATTCAAACAAAAAGACGCAACTATGCGTATTTGCCCGGATTCATCATGGAATCACCATAATAAATTCAGACTCATGCGTCCAGGCTAATATGAAAACCTTGCCGTAAGGTTAACATGCGGCGCTTCGACTTGGCTTGACTTGAATCATGTTCCATCGTCGCTGTCATATAGCGAGTCGCGAAACCAGCGGACGCGATTCTCGTCTTGAGGTGTTGCGAAATCCCCGCCGTATTCGACTGCGCAGTCGCGGCATAGATGAAGCCCGCTTTTTGTCGTGACCGAAGCGACGGCGGCGCAAGCCGCGCCATCGCGTTGACCATCGCACTTGTGATTTCCTGAAGTTGGCATTGCGCCTCAATCGATCTGTAGATCCCGCAAGGGCTATATTACATTTTTCTTATGCTTCGGGGAAGGCGGCATTACGCAAGCCTTCGCTTCTCTTGCCTAAAATCAAGAGAAACACCCTAACATTTTTGCTGCATTTAACAAAAGTCAAGGCGACCCCACCCGCATAGGCGGCTAATGCAGGTAGGCGCGTGCCGCTGGAATTTGACCAGATGCCGGGTTGTGCCGGGGACAAGTCCTTGGTTGTGCTGTCGTAAAGTTTTTCGCGCCTACCCATGAGGTGAGAGATGCGAATTAATCGTTTCATCCGCAAGCAAGCCGAAGACGGCCATGACCGCGATATCAACATTTGCGGCGTCCTGGTTCATGCGCAGCCCAAGAACCTAGCGGCTGTTCGCTTGGCATTGCAGGAGCATCCCGGCGTTGAGATCCATCAAGAAACGTCGGACGGGCGTTTGATCGTCACGGTCGAGGACACCGCCGATAGCTGGGCGGGCGAGACCATCAAGAATCTTCAGGAAATACCGGGAGTGCTGTCCGCCTCCCTTGTCTATCACCATTTCGACGAGTCCCAAGTGCAAGGGGAGAGCATCCAATGACACTGACAAGACGCGATTTCATCAAGATGAATGCCGTGGCTGCGACGGCTGCGGCGGCTGGTCTTGCCGCTCCATCCGAGGCTCTTGCCCAAAGCGGCGATATACGCTGGGACAAGGGCGTCTGCCGGTTCTGCGGAACGGGCTGCGGCGTTCTGGTCGGCGTCAAGGACGGCAAGGTGGTGGCGACGCAAGGCGATCCCGATGCGCCTGTCAATCGGGGACTGAACTGCATCAAGGGCTATTTCCTGTCCAAGATCATGTATGGCGAAGACCGCCTGACCAAGCCGCTTCTGCGCATGAAGAACGGCAAGTTCGACAAGAACGGCGACTTCACGCCCATCACCTGGGATCAAGCCTTCGACATCATGGCCCAGAAATGGAAAGAGGCCCTGAAGAAGACGGGACCCACGGCGGTCGGCATGTTCGGCTCGGGGCAATGGACGATCTGGGAAGGCTACGCGGCCTCGAAGCTGTTCAAGGCGGGATTCCGTTCGAACAACCTGGATCCCAACGCGCGCCACTGCATGGCCTCGGCGGTGGCTGGTTTCATGCGAACCTTCGGCATCGACGAGCCGATGGGCTGTTACGACGACATCGAACATGCCGACGCCTTCGTGCTGTGGGGGTCGAACATGAGCGAAATGCACCCCATCTTGTGGTCGCGCCTGACCGACCGGCGCCTGACCAACGAGCATGTGAAGGTGGCCGTTTTGTCGACCTTCGAACATCGTTGCTATGAATTGGCCGATCTTGCCATCACCTTCAATCCGCAATCCGACCTAGCCATTCTGAATTTCATCTGCAACTACATCATCCAGAACAACGCCGTGAACAAGGCGTTCGTCGACAAGTGCGTCAATTTCCGCAAAGGCGTCACCGACATCGGCTATGGGTTGCGTCCCAACCATCCGTTGGAAAAGGATCAGGCGAACGCCGCCACGCCCGACAAGTCGGACCCGATCAGTTTCGATGAATTCAAGGCGTTCGTCGCCGAATACACCGTCGAGAAGGCTTCGCAGATATCCGGCGTGCCCAAGGAGAAGCTGATCGCCTTGGCCAAGCTGTATGCCGACCCGAAGGTGAAGGTGACCTCTTATTGGACGATGGGCTTTAACCAGCACACGCGCGGCACCTGGGTCAACAACATGATCTACAACGTGCATCTGCTGGTGGGCAAGATCAGCGAGCCGGGCAACAGCCCCTTCTCGCTGACCGGCCAGCCCTCGGCATGCGGCACGGCCCGCGAGGTGGGAACCTTCGCGCATCGCTTGCCCGCCGACATGGTGGTGACGAACGACAAACACCGCGAATTCACCGAGAATATGTGGAAGCTGCCGCCGGGCACCCTCAATCCCAAGGTCGGCTATCACGCGGTCCTTCAGCACCGCATGTTGAAGGATGGCAAACTGAACGCCTATTGGGTGATGTGCACCAACAACATGCAAGCCGCCCCCAACATGAACGAGGAAGGCTATCCGGGCTATCGCAACCCGGACAACTTCATCGTCGTGTCCGACCCTTATCCCACCGTCACGGCGCTGTCGGCCGACCTGATCTTGCCCACCGCCATGTGGATGGAAAAGGAAGGCGCCTACGGCAACGCCGAGCGGCGCACCCAGTTCTGGCGCCAGCAGGTGAAAGCGCCGGGCGAGGCTAGGTCGGATCTGTGGCAGTTGATGGAGTTTTCCAAGCGCTTCAAGGTTGAGGAAGTTTGGGGCAACGAGTTGATGGCCAAGGCCCCGCAATACAAGGGCAAGACGCTGTTCGACGTTTTGTTTGCCAACGGCCAAGTCAACAAGTTCCCTCTCGCCGACTTGCAAAAAGGCTTCGAGAACGACGAATCAAAACATTTCGGCTTCTATGTGCAGAAGGGATTGTTCGAGGAATATGCCGGTTTCGGGCGCGGTCACGCCCACGACTTGGCCTCGTTCGATCTGTACCACCAATCGCGCGGTTTGCGCTGGCCCGTGGTCGACAACAAGGAAACGCTGTGGCGCTTCCGCGAAGGCTACGATCCTTACGTCAAGCAGGGCGAGGGGGTGAAATTCTACGGCAAGCCGGACGGCAAGGCCTGGATTTTCGCGCTGCCCTATCAGCCCGCCGCCGAGATGCCCGACAAGGATTATGACTTGTGGCTAGTGACGGGCCGCGTGCTGGAACATTGGCATTCCGGGTCCATGACAAGGCGCGTGCCCGAATTGCACCGGGCTTTCCCCAACGCCATGGTTTTCATGAATCCCGAGGACGCCAAGAAGCGCGATCTTCGTCGCGGCCAAAGCGTGAAACTGGTAACAAGGCGCGGCGAAGTGGTGACGCGCGTGGAAACGCAAGGCCGCAACAAGCCGCCGGCGGGTGTCGTTTACATCCCCTGGTTCGACGAAGGGCAGCTGGTCAACAAACTGACCTTGGACGCCACTTGTCCGATTTCGAAGGAAACGGACTTCAAGAAGTGCGCCGTCAAGGTCGTGAAGGTCTGACGAAGGTTTGGTGCCGTCATGGGCGAGCCGCAATCCACCATAGAAACCAGCCGCCGGGAATTCCTGGCCGCCTCGGCCAGAACGGTTTGTTCGGCTGGTTTCTTTGCGGCCGCCCTGGGCTTGTGGGTGCGCCAGTCGCAGGCTTTGCCCGCGACGGCGCTCAGGCCGCCCGGCGCGCTTTTAGAAGCGGATTTTCTGGGAACCTGCGCTCGCTGCGGTCTTTGCGTGCGAGATTGCCCCTACAACACGCTGAAGCTGGCCGAGCCGGGCAGCGGTCCAACGGTGGGCACGCCATATTTCGAAGCCCGCAAGGTGCCTTGCGAAATGTGCGTCGACATTCCTTGCGTGGCGGCCTGTCCGACCGGCGCTTTGGATCACGGATTGAAGGAGATCGCGAAAGCCAAGATGGGCGTTGCCGTCCTGGTGGGGCACGAAGCCTGCCTCAATTTCCTGGGATTGCGCTGCGACGTTTGCTACCGAGAATGTCCGCTGATGGGCAAGGCGATCACGTTGGATCAGCTGCACAACCAGCGAACGGGGCGCCATGCCCTGTTCATTCCGGTCGTGCATACCGAAGCCTGCACCGGTTGCGGAAAATGCGAGAAGTCCTGCGTGCTTGAAGAAGCGGCGATCAAGGTCTTGCCGCCCAAGTTGGCGTTGGGCGAGTTGGGAAAGCATTACCGCCTGGGATGGGAAGAAAAGAAAAAGCATGGCGGGGCGCTGATCGACAACACCATCGATCTGCCGGATCGCGGATATGGCTCCGACGAGCCGAAGCCGCCAGCGCCCGAGCGCAACAGCCAAGGCGGTTTCAAGGAGTTTAGGCCATGAGCGCTCTGGCGAAGGATCGTTTGCCTGGGCTTGCCGCCGTTCAGCGCAACGGAATCTGGCTGGCGTATAAATGGCTGTTGGTGCGCCGAGCCGCCCAGCTTTTCTTTCTGGCACTGTTTCTGACCGGCCCTTTGTTCGGCCTTTGGATCGCCAAGGGAACCTTGGCCTCCAGTCTGACCCTGGACATTCTGCCTTTGACTGATCCTATGTTCGCGCTTC
This sequence comes from Alphaproteobacteria bacterium, assembly GCA_015231795.1. NCBI lineage: Bacteria > Pseudomonadati > Pseudomonadota > Alphaproteobacteria > Alphaproteobacteria bacterium. The sequence goes on from JADGAX010000003.1 coordinate 304,967, forward strand.
AAGCCTTGCTGGCGCATCACAGCCTGGAAGGCAAGGCTTTGCTGGGGGCGGGGATTGTTCTGGTCGCCTATGTCTTGATCGGCGGCAGGACCTATTGCAGTTGGGTTTGTCCGGTCAATCTGGTGACCGACGCCGCCGCCTGGTTGCGGGTTCGCCTGGGGTTGCCCGAGGGGGTTGCCCTGAACCGTTCCTCGCGCTTGTGGATTTTAGGCGCGGTCCTCGTCGTCTCGGCGGTCATGGGGACGGCGGCTTGGGAATTCGTCAATCCCATCACCATTCTGCATCGCGGCTTGGTGTTCGGCGCACTCTACGGCGCTGGATTGGCCTGGGCGGTGGTCGCAGCGATCTTCCTGTTCGATCTGGCCGTCAGCTCGCGCGGATGGTGTGGCCGCCTTTGTCCTGTCGGCGCTTTCTATGGACTGTTGGGAAGCAAAAGCCTGTTGCGCGTGCGCGCCTCTAGGCGCAAGGCCTGCGACGATTGCCTGGACTGCTACAAAGCCTGCCCCGAGCCGCATGTGATTTCTCCGGCCTTGAAAGGTGCGGCTCGCGGTTTGGGGCCGCTCATCCTGTCTGGCGACTGCACGAATTGCGGGCGCTGCATTGACGTATGCCCGGAGCGCGTCTTCGAATTTGCGCCGCGCTGGGCCAATCGGGAAGATGACGCCGTCGCGTCCGCAAAAAAGGCGGAAGCGGGGGAAAAAGCAGCCGCCTAGAAGGGGAAGACCTTCGGGCAAGGAATGACGTTATTGGAATGGGAGACTTCGCCGTGAGCACATGGATCAAGACAGCCTTGATGGCGGGCATGCTGACTTTGCTTGCCGCCGCTTTTCCTTCGGGCCAAGCCATGGCCCAGGTGAAACCGCTCGATCCCGGCGCCAGGGTCGAGCAGACGAATCAGGTTCCCGACATTCACAACACGGTCGAGAACCAAAGATTGGGCCGCGCCTTTCGCCAGCAGCCGCCGTTGATTCCGCACCGGGTCGACAAGTACGAGATCGACATGAATGTCAATCAGTGCCTGCGCTGTCATGACTGGCCCTACAGTTCGCAGGAACGGGCGACCAAGATCAGCGAAACGCATTACATGGATCGCGATGGCAAGCGCCTGGACAAGATTGCAAAGACGCGCTGGTTCTGCACCCAGTGCCATGTGCCGCAAACCGACGCCAAGCCGCTGGTGAACAATCAGTTCACGCCAGCGCAACCGGCAAATTGAGCAACAGCGGGGGATGACGATGAGCACGCAAAATGCAGACGCCGCCAAAGGCAAGGATGGTCTGTGGTGCCGCTTGTGGAAGACACTTAAGGCACCGTCGTCCCGCTATGCGCTGGGCTTGCTTTTGGTGGTCGGCGGCGTTGGCGGCGTCTTGGCCTGGGGCGCTTTCAACTGGGCGCTTGAATTGACCAACACCGAGGCGTTCTGCGTCACCTGCCACGAGATGAAGGAAATCAATTACGCTGAATATGCCGGAACTGTGCATGACACCAACAAAAGCGGCGTGCGCGCGACCTGCCCGGATTGCCATGTGCCCAAAGAATGGATTCACAAGGTCAAGCGCAAGATCCAGGCGTCGAACGAGCTATATCATCATTTCATGGGCACGGTTGACACACCGGAAAAGTTCGAGGCCAAGCGGCTGCAGCTGGCGGTGAATGTCTGGCGGACCATGAAGGGAAACGACTCGCATGAGTGCCGCAACTGTCATAACTTCAATTCCATGGACGTCAGCCGCCAGAATGAGCGGGCGAGGAACCGTCATTTGGACGCCGTGCAGGATGGCAAGACCTGCATCGATTGCCACAAGGGCGTTGCCCATAATCTGCCCAAGGGCACGTATGAGGCCGAAGCGGCGCTTGAAAAGGAAATGGGCAAGCCAAAGTAAGCGACAGCCGGTTTGCCGGGAAGGTTAGACGATCTCGTCGCCTTCCTGGCAGAAGGCCGCCAATACGCCAAGATCAGTAATGGCCACCGTTTGGCTTTCGCACACCACGCCATACTGCTTCAACGTTTGGAATAGACGCGACAGGGTTTCCGGGCGAATGCCGACTCGCCCGGCAATGACGTTCTTATTGTGCGGCAGATGCATGATCACCGACCCTTCGCGCCTGGGGGTCAGCCCCATCAGATACAGGGCCAGGCGCTGGCTGGCCGATTTGAGCTTGAGATCCTTGATCTCGCGCACAAGCGTGCGGAAGTGCTTGGCCAGCGAGATGATCATGGCCAGCGACAGGTCGGAATTGTCCCGCAACTCGCTCAGCAATTTGTCTCCCGGAACCAGCAAAAGCCTTGATGCCGTCAGGGCCTTGGCCGTCATCAGGTAGGGCTTTTTGGTCAGGACGGCGGCGGCGATGAACACCTCGCCGTTCTTGAAGATTTCGACGACAGTTTCATCGCCGCCGCTGGCCGACCCCACAAGCCCGATCTGCCCATCCAGCAAGATGTGCAGCCATTTGGCCTCTTCGCCTTGATGGAAAAGAATGTCGCCGCGCTGATAGCGCACGACCTTTGCTTCTTGCGTCACCTTGCGAAGGCAAGGTTCGCCCAGCTCGCAAAAGAAGGGCAGGCTTGAGAAGGTGGCCAGGTCGTTCGCTGTCAGGCCCCTTGCGTTGTCGTCGCCGATTGCTCTGGCATTTTGACCTAAAACGGTTCTCATCGTCTGCGCGCTCCAAATAGAGTTTCGCTTCATGACACTAGTCAGAATCCGCCGGTATCAAACTTGACCTTGGTCAAGTAAACCGAACTGGCGTGACAAATTGCCGCAGGGATGGCTTTGGTCAAGGGAGCTTGTCGCGGGCTTCGATATGGTGCCTGCCATGAGAAACGGCCAACGTTTCCAAAGAACCATCAGGAGGGGTCTCACATGAGCCATACGCAAGCAGAAACGCTTCCACCGATTACAGGCAAACAGATCTCCGTCGTTAGCAGCAGCACCTTCGCTTTCACGATCTGCTTTGCCGTTTGGATGATGTTCGCTGTTATCGGCATACCCATCAAAAAGACGTTGGGCCTGAACGAAACGGAATTCGGCCTGTTGACGGCCATGCCGGTCTTGACCGGCTCGCTGATCCGCCTGCCCTTGGGCATGTGGACCGACAAGTTCGGTGGGCGCATCGTCTTCTTTTTCCTGATGGCCAGCACGATCATTCCGATCTGGTTGATCAGTTTCGCCACCCAATTCTGGCATTTCCTGGTTACCGGCTTGTTCGTGGGCTTGGCTGGCGGTTCGTTCACCGTCGGCATCGCCTACTGCGCTCGCTGGTTTCCCAAGCGCCGCCAGGGCTTCGCGATGGGCATCTTCGGTGCGGGCAATTCCGGCGCCGCGCTGACCAAGTTCGTCGCCCCCGGCATTCTGGCCGCCTGGGGTTGGGAAATGGTCCCCACCGTCTATGCCGTGGCGATGTTGGTCACCTGCGCCGTCTTCTGGTTCTTCAGCTACGACGACCCGGCGCACAAGGTGAGCAAAAGCATCACCATGCGCGAGCAGTTGCAGGCGCTTAAAGATCCGGCGGTCTGGAAATACAGCCAGTATTATTCGATCGTGTTCGGCGGCTATGTGGCGCTGTCCTTGTGGATGACGAAATATTACGTCACGGAATACGGCTTCAGCATTCAAACGGCGGCCTTGCTGGCGGCTTGCTTCTCGTTGCCGGGCGGCGTCCTGCGCGCCATCGGCGGCTGGGTTTCCGACAAGTACGGCGCGCATCAGGTGACTTGGTGGGTTCTGTGGCTGTCTTGGATCTGTCTGTTCCTGCTTTCCTATCCATCGACCGAATTCACGATCAGCACGGTTAATGGACCAAAGTCGTTCCACATCGAATTGGGACCGGTCACTTTCACCATTCTCATGTTCGCCATGGGCGTGGCCTGGGCCGTCGGCAAGGCGTCGGTGTTCAAATACATCTCGGATGACTATCCGCACAATATCGGCGTCATCTCGGGCATCGTTGGTCTGGCGGGCGGCATGGGAGGCTTCCTTCTGCCCATCATGTTCGGCGCCTTGGTCGATCTGACGGGCATCCGCTCCTCATGCTTCATGCTGATGTACGCCATCGTCTGGGTCTCGCTGATCTGGATGTACTGGACCGAAGTTCGCGGTCTCGACCTCTTGCGCAAGCGCAAGGTCGCTCCCGCCGATACGCTTGAATAAGTCTGTGTTGCTAAAGCAATTCAAAAACGAAAAGGGGAAACGCAATGAGCGTTGACATCACCATCCGGCCGCAAACGCCCAGTCACACCTTGACCGACTGGAATCCCGACGATCCCGCCTATTGGGAAGCCAAGGGAAAGCGCATTGCCTATCGCAACTTGTTCATCTCCATGCCTTCCTTGCTGCTGGCTTTCGCTGTGTGGATGGTGTGGTCGGTGGTGGTCGTCAACCTGCCCAACATCGGCTTCAAGTTCGATACCGACCAGTTGTTCTGGCTGGCGGCTTTGCCGGGCCTTTCGGGCGCTACCTTGCGCATCTTCTATTCGTTCATGGTGCCGATCTTCGGTGGCCGCTTGTGGACGACCCTGTCGACGGCGTCGCTTCTGCTGCCTGCAGCAGGCGCAGGCATGGCGGTTCAGGATCCGACAACGCCCTATGGCGTGTTCCTTGTCCTGGCGTTGCTGTGCGGATTTGGCGGCGGCAACTTCGCTTCCTCGATGGCCAATATCAGCTTCTTCTTTCCACGCTCCAAGAAGGGCATGGCGCTGGGCCTGAATGCGGGCATCGGCAATATCGGCGTTTCTGTTGTGCAATTCGTCGTTCCGCTGGTGATCGCGGGCGCCGTATTCGGCGCCATGGGCGGCGAAGCCCAGACTTGGGCAAAAGGCGACGTGACCAAGCAGATGTGGCTGCAGAATGCCGGTTTCATCTGGGTGCCGTTCATCATCGCCTGCAGCCTGGCGGCTTGGTTCGGCATGAACGATCTTTCGACCGCCAAGGCGTCGTTCTCCGATCAGGCCATCATCTTCAAGCGCAAGCACAACTGGATCATGTGCTGGCTGTATATCGGCACGTTCGGCTCCTTCATCGGCTATTCGGCGGGCTTTCCCCTGCTGATCAAGACGCAGTTCACCGACATCAACCCGCTGACCTACGCCTTCCTTGGGCCTTTGGTCGGTTCCATCTCGCGCGTCATCGGCGGGTTCCTCTCTGACAAGCTGGGCGGCGGCCGGGTTACCTTCTGGACCTTCCTGCTGATGATCGGCGCGGTCTTCGGCGTGCTGCATTTCCTTGAAGCCAAGAATTTCGAAGGCTTCCTGGCCATGTTCTTGCTGTTGTTCGCAGGCACCGGCGTCGGCAACGCTTCGACCTTCCAGATGATCCCTATCATCTTCCAAGCCGAGCAGCGCCGTTTGAACACCGGTCGTTTGGACGAAACCGAGATCAACAAGATGGCCAGCAAGGAAGCTGCGGCGGTGCTGGGCTTCAGCTCGGCGCTGGCGGCCTACGGCGCCTTCTTCATCCCCAAGGGCTACGGCACCTCGATCAGCATGACCGGCGGACCCGAGGCCGCGCTGTACGCCTTCATCATCTTCTACGTCACCTGCGTCATGGCCACTTGGTGGTGGTATTCGCGCGGGAATGCCGAGATCAAGTGCTGATTGCATAGGAAAGGTTGAACGCCATGAGTCATTTCCTCGATCGCCTCCTGTTTTTGAAGAAGACCACCGGTTCTTTTTCAGGCTCTCACGGGATCGTCACCAACGAAAGCCGTGAATGGGAAGACGCCTACCGTTCGCGCTGGCAGCATGACAAGGTCGTGCGTTCGACCCATGGCGTGAACTGCACCGGCGGATGTTCCTGGAAAATCTTCGTCAAGAACGGGCTTGTCTCGTTCGAGATGCAGCAGACGGATTATCCCAGGACCCGCACGGACATGCCCAACCACGAGCCCAGGGGCTGCCAGCGCGGCGCCAGCTTCTCGTGGTACCTGTATTCGCCGCATCGGGTGAAGTATCCGCTGATCCGCGGACGCCTGCTCGAGATGTATCGCGCCGAACGCAAGAAGGGCAAGGACGCGGTCGAGGCCTGGACGGCCATTCAAGCCGACCCCGCCAAGCGCAAGAAGTACACGGCGGTGCGCGGCCTGGGCGGCTTCGTGCGCGCCAGCTGGGACGAGGTGGTCGAGATCATTGCCGCCGCCAACATCCACACCATCAAGAAGTGGGGACCGGATCGCATTTTCGGCTTCTCGCCCATTCCGGCGATGTCGATGCTTTCCTACGCGGCCGGTTCTCGCTATCTGTCGCTGATCGGCGGCGCTTGCGGCTCGTTCTACGACTGGTATTGCGATCTGCCCGCCGCCAGCCCACAGACCTGGGGCGAACAGACCGACGTTCCGGAAGCGGCCGACTGGTACAACTCGACCTACATCATCATCACCGGCGCCAATCTGCCGATGACCAGGACGCCCGACGCCCATTTCGCGACCGAGGTGCGCTATAAGGGCGCCAAGATCGTGTCGATGGCGCCCGACTATGCCGAATATGTGAAGTTCGCCGACCTGTGGATGCCGGTCAAGCAAGGCACCGATTCGGCAGCCTTCCTGGCCATGGGCCATGTCGCGCTCAACGAATTCCACGTCAAGAAGCAAGATCCGTACTTCCAGGAATATGCGCGCACCTATACCGATCTGCCCATGCAGGTCATGTTGCGTCCGCACGGCGAGGGCTATGCTTCCGACCGTTTGCTGCGCGCCTCGGACTTTGACGGGGCCTTGGGCGAAAGCAACAATCCCGACTGGAAGACCATCGTCTACGACGAGATCACAAAGAGCTTCGTGGCGCCGAACGGATCGGTGGGTTTCCGTTGGGGCGAGGAAGGCAAGTGGAACATCCTGCCTAAGAACGCCGCCAACCAGGCTGACATCCGCGCCGAGTTGACCTGCGTTGACAGCAAGGACTCTGTCGTCTCCGTCGGCTTCCCGCACTTCAACGAAGGCGAGCCGGACATTCTGTACCGCAACGTTCCGGTGCGGAAGCTGAAGCTGGCGAATGGAGAAGAGACGTTGGTCGCCTCGGTCTTCGACCTCATGGTGGCGCAGTACGGCATCGATCGCGGTTTGGGCGGCGCCAATGTCGCCAGTTCCTATGATGACGCCAATGTCGCCTATACGCCCGCCTGGGCCGAGAAGGTCACAGGCGTCAAGAAGGCCGATCTGATCCGCACGGGCCGCGAATTCGCGGACAACGCCTCCAAGACCAAAGGCAAGTCGATGGTCATTCTGGGGGCCGCGATCAATCACTGGTACCACAATGACATGAGCTATCGCAGCATCATGAATCTGCTGCATATGTGCGGTTGCGTCGGCCAATCTGGCGGCGGCTGGGCGCATTATGTCGGTCAGGAAAAGCTGCGTCCGCAAGCCGGTTGGGCGCCGGTCGCCTTTGCCCTCGATTGGCAGCGCCCGCCGCGTCACATGAACTCGACCACCTTCTGGTACTTCCACACCGATCAGTGGCGCTATGAAACCGTGTCGGCTGATGGTCTGCTGGCCCCCACGGCCAAGGCGAAGTACAAAGGTTATATGCTGGCCGACTACAATGTCGTCTCGCAGCGCCTGGGTTGGCTGCCGTCCGCTCCGCACTTCAACCGCAATCCGCTTGAGATCGTGGACGAAGCCGAGAAAAGCGGCGCCACGGATGAAGCCGGCGTCGGCAAATATATGGTTGAGCAGCTTAAAAGCGGCAAGCTTGACTTCGCCTACGCTGACATCGACGCGCCCGAGAATCATGTCCGCAACCTGTTCGTCTGGCGCTCGAATTTGCTGGGCTGCTCGGCCAAGGGGCATGAATATTTCCTAAAGCACCTGATCGGCGCGCAGAACGGCGTGCTGCAGGAAGGCACGCACGGCAACAAGTCCAAGGAAATCAAGTGGCATGAGAATGGGCCAACCGCCAAGTTGGACCTGATGGTGGACATCAATTTCCGCCTGAACTCGACGGGCGCCTATTCGGACATCATTCTTCCCACGGCCACTTGGTACGAGAAGAACGACCTGAACACCACCGACATGCATCCGTTCGTGCATCCGCTTTCGGAAGCGGTCAGCCCGGCTTGGGAATCGCGTTCCGATTGGCAGATCTTCCAAACCATCGCCGAGGTCTTCTCGGGGTTGGCAGAAAAGCATCTGGGCACCAGAAAGGATGTCGTGGCGCTGCCCATGCATCATGACTCGCCGTTCGAACTGGCGCAGCCTCTGGGCGTTAAGGACTGGAAGAAAGGCGAATGCGAGCCGGTTCCCGGCAAGACCATGCCGCTTTTGAAGGTTGTGACCCGCGATTACGGACAGACGCACAAGAAGTTCTGCGCGCTTGGCCCGCTGATGAAGAAGCTGGGCAACAACATCAAGGGCATCGATTGGAACACCGACGCCGAGTATGAAGAACTGAAGGACCTGAACGGCACCATTCGCGACGAAGGTGTCACCAAAGGCATGCCCAGCATCGCCGACGACATCGCCGCCTGCGAAGCCGTGCTGCGCATGGCGCCCGAGACCAACGGCGAAGTGGCCCACAAGTCGTGGACGTCCTTGTCCAAGAAAACCGGCATCGATCATCACCATCTATATGCCGGTCGTCATGAAGAGAAGATCACGTTCCGCGACATCCAGGCCCAGCCGCGCAAGATCATCACGGCGCCGACCTGGTCTGGCATCGAGTCCGAGAAAGTCTCTTACAATGCGGGCTACACCAACATTCATGAACACATTCCCTTCCGCACCCTAAGCGGCCGGGCACAGTTCTATCAGGATCATGAATGGATGCTGGATTTCGGCGAGGGCTTCTGCGCCTATCGCCCGGGCATCAACATGAAGTCGCATGACATCATTCCCGATGCGGTCAGAGCCAAGCCGCATTTGGTGCTGAATTGGATTACCCCGCATTCGAAATGGGGCATCCATTCGACCTATCAGGACAATTTGCGCATGTTGAACCTGTTCCGAGGCGGGCCATACATCTGGCTGGCCGAAGATGAAGCCAAGCGGGTGGGCATCGTGGACAACGACTGGATCGAAGCTGTCAACGCCAATGGCGCCACGGTGGCCCGAGCGGTTGTGTCGCAACGCATTCCGCAAGGCATGGCCATGATGTACCACGCCCAGGAGAAGACGGTGAACGTTCCTGGTTCTCCCAGCACCGGCAAGCGTGGCGGCATCTTGAATTCGGTCACGCGTGTCGTGGTCAAACCGACCAACATGATCGGCGGCTATGCCCAACTGGCTTACGGTTTCAACTACTATGGAACGGTGGGAACCCAGCGCGACGAGTTCGTCGTTATCCATAAGATCGAAGACAAGGATGTCGACTGGCTTGAAAGGCCGCTGACGCCCGAGCGGGAAGCTCAGCTCAACCCGCCCCGCATCGGCTCCAAGTAAGACGGCCAGGATCAGGAGAGTGCCATGAAAATTCGTGCACAGTTCGCTATGGTGTTCAATCTTGACAAGTGCATCGGCTGTCATACCTGCTCGGTGACTTGCAAGAATGTTTGGACCAACCGCAAGGGCGTGGAATACGCCTGGTTCAACAACGTTGAATCGAAGCCTGGCATTGGTTACCCCCGCGATTGGGAAAACCAGAAGAAGTGGAATGGCGGTTGGATTTTGGAAATGGGCCGCCTGAAGTTGAAGTCGGGCAGCCGGACCAGCCGTCTTGCCAACATCTTCCTAAATCCCGACCTGCCGGAAGTGGACGATTACTACGAGCCGTTCACCTTCGATTACGGTCATTTGCAGAAAGCTCCCTTGTCGGAAGCAGCGCCCACGGCGCGTCCCATCTCGCAGATTACCGGCGAGAAGATGGAGAAAATCCATTGGGGTCCGAACTGGGAAGACGATCTGGCGGGCGAATTCTCTAAGCGCTCGCAGGACCAGAATTTCAAGGACATCGAAAAGTCGATCTACAAGGCTTTCGAAAACACCTTCCATATGTATCTGCCGCGCATCTGCAATCACTGCCTAAATCCGGCATGCGTTGCGGCTTGCCCGTCGGGGTCGATCTACAAGCGCGAGGAAGACGGCATCGTTCTGGTCGATCAGGACAAGTGCCGCGGCTGGCGCATGTGCATTTCGTCTTGTCCCTACAAGAAGGTTTTCTACAACTGGGAATCGGGCAAGGCGGAAAAGTGCATCGGCTGCTATCCCAGGGTGGAATCGGGCATGCCGACGGTCTGCTCGGAATCTTGCGTGGGCCGCATCCGCTCGAACGGCATCATGCTTTATGATGCCGACAAGATCGAAGCGCTGGCTTCCGTCACCAACGAGCAAGACATTTACGATGCCCATCTGTCGATCTTCCTGGACCCCAACGATCCCAAGGTGATCGCCGAGGCCAGGGAGCAGGGGATTCCCGACAATTGGATCAAGGCGGCCCAGGAATCGCCCATCTACAAGATGGCCGTGGAATGGCAGATCGCTTTCCCGATGCATCCGGAATTTAGGACGCTGCCCATGGTCTGGTACGTTCCGCCCCTGTCGCCCGTTCAGTCGCAGATCGACCAGGGCAACCTGCCTACGGCCCCTGACGGCTGCTTGCCGATCAGCACGGCGCTTCGCATGCCGCTGAAATATCTCGCCAACCTGTTGACGGCTGGCAAGGTCGAGCCGGTGATGAAGGCCTTGAACCGCATGATCGCCATGCGCAGTTACCAGCGGTCCATCCATGTCGATGGCAAGGCTGACACGCGGGCGCTGCAAGCGGTTGGCATGACCGAGCAGCAGGCGCAGGACATGTATCAGCTGATCGCCATCGCGAACTATGAAGACCGCTTCGTCATTCCGACCAGTCAGGCGGAACTGAACATCGAGGACTTTCATGGTTTCCAGGGCCAGAACGGCTTTGGCTTCGGCAATACCGCCTCGGCAGGCAGTCAGGGCTGGTCGCTGTTCCCGGAACGCAGAAAACAGACGGTCGAGAACCTCGATCCGCCCGTCGAAGCGGCCGAGTAGGGGAGGCGGATATGTCCATATACAAACTGATTTCCGTTCTTCTGGATTATCCCAGCGAGGAATTGCTGGGAAATCTGGGGGAGATCCAGCGCCGTGCGGCAAGCGAGGGCGATCTTAGTTTCGAGAATCTGGAAAAGCTCACACGCTTTGTGGCCTATCTGGGAAGCGTCGATCTTCTCGATCTGCAAGCCGAGTATGTCCAGACCTTCGACATGACGCCCGAGCACAGCCTGCATCTGACCCACCATCTTTGTGGCGACGACAGAAACCGCGGACCCGCCTTGATCGAATTGACGGAATTGTATCGGACCAGAGGATTCGAGATTCCAGACAACGAGTTGCCCGACTATTTGCCGCTCGTTCTGGAATTCCTGCATACGCTTCCCGCCGAAGAAGCCCACGGCTTCCTTACGGAAGCCGGGCGGGTGCTGGCCGTCATAGCGGCCAATCTCGAACGTTCCGCCAGCCCCTGGCATGCAGGCCTTCGAATTCTGGCCGACATGTCCGGATACAAGGATGACCCGAAGGCCTGCGGCGAGGATATGCGTCCGGCCAAGGACGTCTGTCAGTCCGCCTGCGGCGCCATGATCGATTAGGAGATTTCTGCCATGCTCGACAAATTCTTATTCGGAGCCTATCCCTATCTGGCCCTGGCCATCTTCCTGATCGGTAGTTGGGTCCGCTTCGACCACGAACAGTACAGCTGGAAGGCGGACTCGACGCAATTCCTGTCCAAGTCAGGAATGCGCCTCGCCAGCAATTTCTTCCATATCGGCATTTTGGCCATTTTCTTCGGCCATGCCGTTGGCCTGCTGACGCCGCACAGCGTGTTTCTGTCCCTGGGCGTTTCAGACATGTCGCACCAATGGATGGCCATCATTGCCGGCAGCGTCTTCGGCGGCATGGCCCTGATCGGCGGCCTGATTCTCTGGCTGCGCAGAATGTTCAATCCAAGGGTGAAGGCGGCCGGCCGCGGACGCGATCTGTTCATCCTGACCTGGATCATGCTGACCTTGCTGCTGGGCCTGTCCACCATCCCCGTCTCGCTCAGCCATGCTGAGCATGGCGATGCGGGGGCGATGCTCGCCTTGGCCGAATGGGTGCAAAGCATGATCTATTTCAGGCCGGATCCCAGCTTGTTGGCTGGCGTCAGCCCCGTCTACAAGATGCACATCACGGCGGCGCTGACCATGTTCTTGTTCTTCCCCTTCACCCGTCTGGTCCACATCTGGAGCGCGCCGATCGGTTATCTCGGCCGTGCCTATCAGATCGTGCGGGAGAAAAGGAGAACGGCCTAATCCTTCTGCTATCCTTTCCGGTAGATTTGACCTGTTTGCCGGATCGTTGCCTAGCTCGTGTCTGCTCCCCCTTCCCTCCTTCAAGACATGGGCGAAGCAAGCGCCGGAGAGTTCAAACTCTCCGGCGCGATTGTTTTATGGAAAGTCAATCCGGCGCGTGCTTGCCCAGAATGCGTTGCAAGGTGCGCCGATGCATCTTCAGCAGCCTGGCCGTTTCGGAGACATTGTGGCCGGTCTCGTCGAAGATGCGCTGGATATGCTCCCAGCGCACGCGCTCTGGCGTCATGGGATTGGCGGCGATTTCCACCGTTTCGACCGGCTTTCCCAGCAGCACGGCCTTCAAGTGATCGGGATCGACGGGCTTGGGCAGAAAGTCGAGAGCGCCCGCCTTGATGGCGGAAACGGCCGTGGCGATGTTGCCGTAGCCGGTCAGCAAGACGATCTTCATGGCGGGCTGCATGCCGCGCAGCAGCTTGACCAGTTCCAGGCCGTTGCTGTCTTCCAGTCGCAAATCGACGACGGCGTAATCCAGCCTTGCGTCTTCGGCCAGGGTCAGGGCCTCAGAAAAGGAAGACGCGGCGCAGACCTTGAACCCTTGGCGTTCCATGGCGCGCGACAGGCTGGCCAGGAATGGCGCATCATCGTCAACCAGCAACAGTTGGTTATTTCCGCTCATTCGCCGTCTGCCTTGGCCATGTTACCCTCACTTCCGCGCCGCCTTCGGGCAGGTTTGAAAAATGGACAGTCGCCTTGGTCCGGCATAATAGCGTCTTCGAGATGAAGACCCCAAGCCCCAGATGGGCCGAGCTGGATTCGCTGCGCCCCGAAATGTACGGCTCGCCCAATTGTCCCAGCAGATGCGCCGCGAATCCAGGGCCGTCATCGACGATATGCACGGAGTAGCTTTGCCGGTTCCAGGCTGTATGGATCTCGACCCGGCTGGCGGCGAACTGGATGGCGTTCTGGATCAGGTTGCTAAGACCGTGCAGGATCTCAAGTTTATGTTCGACCCAAGGGACCGGCATGTCACCGGCTTCGGAATCGGCGTGATGGTCGAAAAAAATGGGAACGGGCGAGGTTTCCGCATGCGTGGCGGCCGCCATCTCGACCAGGGACGGCAGCGGTATGGGTTCGTGTTCCACGGCGGCATTGCGGCCCTTATTGCTGGTCAGCCGGGCCAAAGTGTCCCTGCAGCGGTTGGCTTGGCTAAGCAGCATCCGCAGGTCGGATTGCACGGGGCTGTCGGCTGGCAATTGCTCGCCTACCTCGCGGGCCAGCAGGCAGACGGTGGCCAGGGGGGTGTTCATCTCGTGCGCCACGGCGGCGGCCAAGGCGCCCACTTCGGCCATACGCTCTTCCTGGGCGAGAACGATCCGCGCTTGCGAATAGGCGGCGGCGGCATTGCGCGATTCGTCGGCCATACGCCAGGTGAAAAAGGCCAGCGAGACGACGCCAAGCAACATCGCCATCCAGGCGCCGAAAATATATAGCTGGTCGGCGTGAAGCGTTATCGGCAATGGCAGATGCCACATGGCGACCGCCGACAAGGTGAAGACGGAAAACCCAACCAGCATGGCGACGCGCTGGGGGGCCAGGACGGCGGCGCCCACCGCAACGGGTGCTAGCATGAAAATGGCGAAGGGATTGGTTGGCCCGCCCGTCAGGCCCAGCATCAGCGCCAGTTGCAGGATATCGAACGAAAGGTACCAAGCCGCCTGGGTTTCCGTAATGCGGCTTTTGACTTTGCCGAAGGTCAGGACCGCGTTCAGAAGAACAGAGGCCGCGATGACGCCAAGCAAAGGGGCAAGAGGCAGGTTGCCGATGGCGCCTTCGACGATGGCGACGGTTGCCAATTGCCCCGAGATCGCCATCCAGCGGATCTGGACCAGAATGTCCAGCCGGGTTTGCAACTCGGGCGTTTCCAGGCCGGTTGGAAAATCTGCTTGATCGGAGGCGGGGCGAGGTAGCATCGGCGAATTCTGTCAAAGGACAAGCCGTCGCGCCTTGACTTTTATTAAGCCGCAAGCCGCGCTGGCGCTTGACCAACGTCATGTCGGAATCTGGCGCAGATATTAGGCTTCACTTAAGTAAAGATGACGGGAGCGACGCCATGCAAATCCAAACCGATGCCGAAGGATATCTGGTCGAACCGGAAGATTGGAACGAAGATGTGGCAAAGGAACTTGCTAGGCGTGAAAATATCGAACTGACGGATGAACATTGGGAAGCCATGAATTACATGCGCTCCTACCTTCAGCAGCACAAGGTCGCCCCCGATGTGCGCCATGTCATGAAGCATCTAAGCCAAGCCCTGGGGTCCGGCAGAAACCGCGTTTTTGAGCTGTTTCCATACGGTTACGTCCAGCAGGCTTGCAAGGTGGCAGGGATGCGCCGCCCCAGGGCCTGGAGCACCGGCTGATTATTTTGGCGGTGCAATCCAGGCAGGATATTAAGGCGGGGAATATTTGCCCAGTCTGTCCTTTGTATATTCGGTTTATGTGAACTGCCTTTACTGCGGGCGGCTAATTCTTAATATGTTGACTTTCGTCAAAGCAAAAGACAGCCCGGTGAATTTATATGATAATCAGTTGAAAGATGCGCCCTTGGTGCGATGACGCACGAGTTGGGGCCGGAGATCGAAAGACGATGCCTGTCAGGAGCAAGAGAGCGGAACAGGATGGCAGCGGGGAGGGGTTCTCTGCCGAGATGATCGAGCAGATTCGCCGCCTGCACCTGTTTTCCAGCCTGACCCCTGCGGATGTCGGCCAGATTTTGGAGGGGGCCGAAATCGTCCTGGCCTCGCGCGAAACCGACCTGTTCATGCAAAACGACCCCGCCGATTGCTATTACATCCTGCTTTCGGGACAGGTTGCCCTGCTGGTGACCGACAAGGCCGGGCGCAAGAGCATCATCGAAGTCGTCAAACAGGGCGATACTTTTGGCGAAGAGGCGATCTTTGATCGTGGCCGTTTCCCCTTCGGGGCGCGCACCTTGGAAAAATCGCGCTTGATCAGGGTGCCCGCCGACGCCTTTTTCCAGAATATTTCAAAAGACTTCCGCTTCGTGCTGCTGATGATGGCCAGCATTTCCTCGCATTTGCGATTTCTGGTCAAGCAGGTGGGCGAATTGAAGCTGAAAACGACCGAACAGCGTCTGGCCAGTTACATTCTGGCCCTGGCGGGCGATCACGAGGGAAATCTGAAGATTCGCCTTCCCTATGACAAGAAGATCCTGGCCAGCCAGTTAGGGATGAAGCCCGAAAGCCTGTCTCGAGCCTTGGCCAAGTTGCGCGAGCAGGGCGTTTCGACGGTGGATGAAGGCATTTATGTGGAAAGCGTCGCGGATTTGCGAGATTACTGCAGCGATTCAGTGCTTTACGAATAGTTACAGCCGGAATCCGACCGATTCGGCTTGCCCCCCCGATTTGTCTTTCTATTCTCCCGCAGCTTGGCGATAATTTGCCGGTTGGCGGCGCCTGAACTTATCGTAACATCTGGAAAAGAAACAGAGAGATAAGCAGGTGGCGCGGAAATGGAGCGCTTGCGGTGCAGTCTACGGGAACGATCCTGAGCAGTCTGAAGACCGAGGATTACGAAGCGGTCAGCCACGTCGATCTGTTTTCCGATCTGACGCTCGATGAAGTGCAGCGCCTGTTGAAGGGGGCGATCGTCCGCTCGCATCCCAAGGGCGCCCTTCTGTTTTCCCAGGGCGACCCGGCTGACCGCTTCTATGTCGTCCTTGAAGGAACGGTCAAGCTGTTCAAAACCACCGAGGCCGGAGATCAGGGCGTGGTCGAGGTTTTCGGAGGCGGCCACTCCTTCGGCGAGGCGGCAACCTTTCTGTCCAAGCGCTTTCCCGTTGGCGCCGAAGTGATTGCCGACGCCAAGCTGGTTCATGTTCCGGCAAGTTCCTTCATTGCCGAACTGTCGCGCTCGCCGGATTTGTCCTTCAAACTTCTGGCTTCGCTGTCCCGGCATTATCGCAGGCTGGTGCGTCAGATCGGCCAGTTGAAGATGAAATCGCCCGGCCAGCGTCTGGGCTGCTATATCCTGTCACTGACCAGCGAAACGGAAGGTCCGGCAAATGTCGAACTTCCCGACGACAAGGGGTTGGTGGCTGGGCGCATCGGGATTACGCCGGAAAGCCTGTCGCGCGCGCTGACCCGACTTCGCGAAGTGGGGGTCCAATGCCAGGGCCGTCAGGTTGTGATCGACGACATGGCTGCCTTGCGCTCCTTTTGCAATGTCGAGGAAGACGAACCCGACACTTCGGACAAAAGCTGCGTCTCTTCCCGCTAATCTTGCGATCAACGTTTCATTCGAGCGCCGATTCTGCCGCCCTGCGTCTGTAGGGGGCTGATTCTTGCCTCGATTCCAAAGCAACTGGCGAATGGTTGACCAAGGTCAAATTTTTTAATTCCAAAGTCATTTACTCCAGTATTTGCGGGTGTCCGCTTTAAGGATGCTGTCTTCCGCCTGCGTTCGGGCAGCCCGCGTGACCTTTAAGACTGGCTAAATGGCGAGGGGAATATGAGCGAGCGCCTGTCAAAAACCGCCGCAAGAAACATCTTCTATGGCGGCACAATATTTTTCTTTCTGATGCTGATCGGCTTGGTGGCGCACAGCGTTACCTATGTCAGCACATCTTCGGATGTTGCAGGACTGAGTGAGTCTGTCGTACGCGGCAAGCATGTGTGGGAAAAGAACGCCTGCATCAATTGCCATACATTGTTGGGCGAGGGGGCTTACTTCGCGCCTGAACTTGGCAATGTCTGGGTCCGCTTCGGCGGCGATGCTGATGCCGAAGGAACCCGCGAGGCCTTCAGGGCTTGGTTCCAGGCCCAGCCCTCAGGGGCGCCGGGTCGTCGTCAGATGCCGCAATTCCATCTGACCGCACAGGAAACCGACGATGTCATCGATTTCCTGCGCTGGACCAGCCGAATCAAGACGCAGAACTGGCCGCCGAATATTGCGGGCTAAGCAAGAAGGAAAAGCGCTATGAAATATGCATCACAAAAAGTCTCGCTCTACTACTTTGCCGGAGCCCTGGTTCTGTTCATCGCCCAGGTTCTGTTCGGGGTGCTGGCGGGCTACGTCTATGTCGAGCCGAACTTCCTATCCACTCTTATTCCGTTCAACATCATCCGCATGATTCACACGAACGCACTGATCGTGTGGCTGCTGATGGGATTCATGGGGGCCGCCTACTATCTTATCCCCGAGGAAACGGAAACCGAACTGCACAGCCCCATGCTGGCCATCATCCAGTTCTGGCTGTTCTTCGTGGCCGCCGGAGCCGCCGTCGTCGGTTATCTGTTCGGCATCCATGAGGGCAGAGAGTTCCTGGAACAGCCCTTGCCGATTAAAGTCGGCATCGTCATCGTGGCCTTGATGTTCCTCTACAACCTGTCGATGACAGTGTTGAAGGGGCGCAAGACCGCCGTGGCCAGCGTTCTGCTGCTGGCCCTGTGGGGCGTTGCCGTCTTCTTCCTGTTCGCCTTCTACAATCCGTCCAATCTGGTGCTCGACAAGACCTTCTGGTGGTGGGTCGTGCATCTGTGGGTCGAGGGCGTGTGGGAATTGGTGATGGCTTCCATCCTGGCCTTCTTGATGATCAAGATGACCGGCGTCGATCGCGAAGTGGTCGAAAAGTGGCTTTACATCATCATCAGCCTGACCCTGTTCACCGGCCTGTTGGGCACGGGGCACCATTACTACTGGATCGGCACGCCAGGCTACTGGCAGTGGATCGGCTCGGTCTTCTCGACGCTGGAAGTCCTGCCGTTCTTCGCCCTGGTGGTCTTCACCTTCTACATGGTGTGGAAGGGCGGCCGCGAACATCCCAACAAGGCAGCCTTGCTTTGGTCCTTGGGCTGTTCGGTGTTCGCCTTCTTCGGCGCCGGCGTGTGGGGTTTCATGCACACCTTGGCTCCGATCAACTACTATACGCACGGCACGCAGATCACGGCGGCGCACGGCCATCTGGCCTTCTACGGGGCCTATGTCATGGTCAATGTCGCGATGATGACCTATGCGTTGCCATACCTTCTGAAGCGCGAGCCATATAACCAGTTGCTCAACATGTGGAGCTTCTGGATCATATCGGCAGGCGTTTCGTTCATGACCTTCACGTTGACTTTTGCCGGTGTGGTGCAAACCCATCTGCAACGCGTGCTGGGCATGAATTTCATGGACGTGCAGGACCAGATGGCGCTTTTCTACTGGATGCGTCTGGGCGCTGGCGTCGTTGTGCTGATTGGCGTGCTTTTGCTGGTGTGGTCGCTGATCATGCCGGGCGGCGCCAAGAAGAGCTCTTCCGCTGCCCTGCAGGCGGCGGAGTAATTTCCGGAGAGCGGAATTATCCGGAAATCTGAGGGCCGGCAGCTGACCAATCTCGGCTGCCGGCCATTTTTTTCCAGGCTTCGTGACCTGCGTATCGTTGGAGATTCTTATGCCTGTCAACCTTTCCGCTGCGAAAGACGCGACCACTTTTCATGCTGACGGGGGTGTTCCCTATTATGTGCCGATGGGCGGCGAATGCGCCTTGTTCGAGCGTGCCTACAAGCACCGCCTGCCCTTGTTGCTGAAAGGGCCGACCGGTTGCGGAAAAACCCGCTTCGTCGCCCATATGGCGGCCAGAATGGGCCGCCCGCTCTATACGGTGTCCTGTCACGACGATTTGACGGCAGCCGATTTGACGGGCCGCTATTTGTTGAAGGGCGGTGATACGGTTTGGGCCGATGGGCCTTTGACCCGCGCCGTTCGTTCGGGCGGAATCTGTTATCTTGACGAGGTTGTCGAGGCCAGGAAGGACGTCACGGTGGTGCTGCATCCCTTGACCGATGACCGGCGCCTGCTTCCGTTGGAGCGCACGGGCGAACTGATCGAGGCTCCCCCTGAATTCATGTTGGTCGTATCTTACAATCCGGGATATCAGAACATTCTGAAAAGCCTGAAGCCTTCGACGCGTCAACGTTTCCTGGCCATCGAATTCGGCTTTCCGCCCGAGGCGGCAGAGATCGCCATCGTTTCCAAGGAAAGCGGCTTGGCCGAAGAGCGATGCGAGCCGCTGGTTCGTTTGGCGCGCCGTCTGCGCGACTTGAAGGGACAAGACCTGGAGGAAGGCGTTTCCACGCGTCTGCTGGTCTATTGCGCCACTTTGATCCAGTCCGGCATGAAGCCTTCTGACGCCATACTGTCGGCCATGATCGAGCCGCTGACCGACGAGCCTGACATCAAGGCGGCTCTGCTTGAAGTGGTCGCCGTCACACTGGGCTAAAGGAATTTGGCGTGTCCTTGCATGATCTGCTCGACCCGGAAGAATTCGTAGGCAGGCACTGGCATCGTTTGGTCGGCAATGCGGCAAGCTATGCCCATTATCCCGACGAAGCCGTCTTGCTGAACGGCATTCGGCCCATGCTGGCGGTGTTTTTCCGGGCGTTGGGCGGCAGTCGCGGCATTCAACTGGCGGGCAGCGGCGACAGCAATTCCGGCCATCGTTTGACGTTTCGCCAACGTTTGGGCATGCAAGCCGAGCGGTTGAGCAGGCCAACCTTGGATACGCAACTGCTGACGCTGCCTGCCTGCATCGATCTATTTCCAGACCGCGCTCTGAATCGCGATCTGTATATATGGCTGGCGGCGTTTTTTGCGCATGCCGCTCCATATTCTCCTGTTGAAAATGCAAATCCTTTGGTCGCTGATCTTGTGTTCCTGCGCCGAGCCAGGGAGACGACGAAGCGCGCCCTTGACGCATTGCCTGGACTGAAACCGCTACATGCGCGTTTATGCGAGGCGGCTTTGGCGGCGCGTCCCGTTAGACGTTTGCCGCGCATGGAGGCGGCCGTCGAGGCGGTGGTGATGGGCCTGCTAAGCGGCAATCCGCCGGACAAGGCCAAAGCAAGGGAATGTTGGGCGATTGTCGAAGGCGGGCAGGCGTTCACGCTTCCAAGCCCGTCCAGTTACCGATCTTTTCTTCCGGTGCCTTTGTGGGGAGAGATCGTCAACACCGTCCCCATCTTGCGCCTTGACAACAACGAGATAGAACAGGGTGCGAAGGAAGAGGAGGAAGAGAGCAAGAAGCGAAAGGCCAAGCGCGAACGCTATGATCAGGCGGACCGCAAGGACCCGCTGGCCCTCAATCCCTTCGAGAAAATCCTTTCCTTGGCCATGATGATCAATGTCAGTCGTCCAATTGACGATGACGACGAAGAGGAAGCCAGAAAGGCGGCGGAGGAGATCGACGAGATCACCGTCACCACCCACGAACGCAAGGCTGCCTCCAAGCTGAAGCTGGATCTCGATCTGGGGATCGACGCCGTCGATCCAACGCCTATTCAGGCCAAGCTGACCTATCCGGAATGGGATTGGCGCCGTCAGTCATATTTGCAAGATTACTGCGCGGTCTTGCAAGGAACGGCCAAGGAAGAAGGCGAGCTGTGGAAACCCGACGCCGCCGCCAGCCAGCGCATTCGTCAGGTGCGCCGCCAATTCGAAGCACTGCGTCCCAAACGCGAGGTCTTTCGTCGCCAGCCGGACGGCAACGATATCGATATGGACGCCATGGTGCGCTTCAGGTGCGACAAGGCGGCGGGCGGCACCGAGAACGCCAATGTCTATCTGGACGCCCGCAACGCGGCGCGCGACATGGCTGTGATGTTTCTGGTCGATGTCTCCTTGTCCACGGACAGCTGGGTTGAGAACCGCCGCGTTCTGGATGTCGAGAAGGAAGCCTTGACCATCCTGACCCATGGGCTGGAGGCTTGCGGCGACAGCCATGCGATTATGACCTTCACGTCGCGCAAGCGCGACCATGTGCGTATCGAAACCGTCAAAGGATTCCAAGAGCCTTTGTCAGATCTGGTGTTGAAGCGCATCGCGGCATTGAAGCCTGGTTATTACACCAGGATCGGCGCCGCCATCCGCCACGCCACCGAGATTCTCAACCAGCAGCCCCATCGCCACCGCTTGCTGGTCGTACTGACCGACGGCAAGCCGAACGACGCCGACCATTATGAAGGCCGATACGGCGTGGAAGATACGCGCCGCGCCGTTCAGGAAAGCAGGCGCGCCGGCGCCGCGGTGTTCGGCATCACGGTCGATCGCAAGGCGCAGGACTATTTCCCGCATATCTTTGGGCGCGGTTCCTACCACATCGTGGGACATATCGGCCGCCTGCCTGCCGCCTTGCCAAAAATCTATCGTCAGCTTGTGGGGTGATGGCGCGCCATGTCGCAACTAGACACAAGTCTGCACGAGGAGAAAGGCTGGGGTGCTTTGGATGCACTGCCAGGCAATCCCCTGATCTGGGTGCTGATCATTTCCGAACTGCTGGTCTTCGGCGCTTTCTTTCTGGGTTACATCGTGGCCCGAGCGCTTGACCCGCAAATGTTCAATGACTCGCAACTGCAACTCGACCGGTTGTTGGGCGGGCTGAATACGATGGTTTTGATCACGTCGGGCTATCTGGCTGCGCAGGCCGTCAGATTGCGGGCGGAAGACAAGATCGGCGCGTCGCGCCGCTGGCTGGCTGGCGCCATGGGCGTAGGCAGCGTTTTCCTGATCATCAAGGCCATCGAATATGGCGACAAGATCGAACAGGGAATCGGCCTTGAAACGAACACGTTCTTCACCTTGTTTTTTTTAATGACCGGCTTTCACATGCTGCATGTGGTGCTGGGGCTGATCATCCTGGCCATTGTCGGCGTGCACAACAGTCTTGAGAATATGGAAACCGGCACGGCCTTCTGGCACATGGTCGATCTGATCTGGATCATTCTTTATCCGTTGGTCTATCTGATTCGCTAGGGAGAGGATTGATGCCCACGCACAGGTTGCTTTTCCAGACATGGCTGATTCTGATGGGGCTGACCGCTCTTTCCTTGTTCAGTGGAAGGGCGGGCGTTCAAGACCCCGGATCGCTGGGCATCGCCTGGGTGGTGGTTCTGCTGGCCGTCACCTTCTTCAAAACGCGTCTCGTGCTGATGGTGTTCTTGAATTTGAAATCGTCCACACCCGGCTGGCGGGGATTCTTCATGGCGTTTCTCTTGGGCATCTTGTTGCTTCTGCTGGCCGGTTACGCCGCTGCCCGCCAAATCAATTGACCTTTTTCAATTCCTGCCCCAGCGGCTTGTCGACATGCTGAATGTGATCAAGCAGCCAGAATTTCAAATAATTCTCCAGCAACTCTTCCAGTTCCTCGTAGCGGCGCGACGCCACGTCGCGGATGACGCTTCGAAGATCCTCCAGCAGATGCGCATGCAAGGCCAGATGCGAGTTCATGTTTTTGTAGCCAATGGCCGTCATTAGCCGTTCTTCATAGGCGAAGTGAATTTCGATATGTTGAAGGACGGCCTTCAATAGCGCGACCACCTCATCCAATTGCGTGCGGCTAATCAGGCTGGCATGTAGGAGGTTCAATTGATCCGCCAATATTCTGTGCTGATCGTCGATCGTCGGTTCGCCGACCAGAAGGGAATCATCCCATTCGATCAATTGTGGTGGACTATTCTCAGCCATGCGCACTTCTTCATTTTCTTTCGTGGGGCGGGTCGCCAAGCATGCGTACCCCTCACTTGCGAACCGGACAGCGCCTTCAAGCATCCAGCGATAAGTTATAACCTATATAGTCGTCATAAAGGGGTATGCCAAGGCGTGACGCGAATGAGCAGGCATGCAAGCGCATGATGGCGTTTGCTCTGCTAGCGCATTGTTATTCAACGATGTTATTGGTGTGAGACGCTCGCCCCAGGAGACCGTTTGCAAGCCGGGCACCTTTAGGCTAAGTTGCGCCCGTCCCTATTGGGGCCCGCGCAGCCGTAGCTCAGCTGGATAGAGTACTGCCCTCCGAAGGCAGGGGTCATGGGTTCGAATCCCGTCGGCTGCGCCAAATTTCTCCAATAAAATCAATGCATTATAAAATCTCCTGGCTGGGTCTGGAGGGTCATATATACTTTGCGCTCCAATTGCGCTCCACTTGGGCAAAGGAGATTGGAGCATGGCATCGGTTCTTCCACGCAAAAACCGAGATGGCCAGTTGATCGGCTGGCAGGTTCGGGTGAGGAAGAGGGGCTATCCCCTCGTTGTCGAGACCTTCGATAGAAAGGTCGATGCTGAGGCTCGGGCCGTGATCATCGAGTCCGAGATGGTCCGCCACGTCTATGTGGACCGCTCCAAGGCCGAGCAGACCACATTGAAGGATGTCATCGAGCGCTATATCGAAGAGGTTGCCCCGACGCATAAGGGCGGCAAGGAAGAGGCCCTGCGCCTGAAGAAAATTCTGCGCGACGATCCCAAGCTGGTTGTGCATTCCCTGGCGGCACTGACCACTCGGCACTTCGAGCAATACCGGGACCGTCGTTTGAAGGAAGTCTCCCCCGGCTCCGTGAAGCGGGAGCTGGGTATGCTCCATTGCGTGATCGAGTTTGTTCGCAAAAGCCACGGCATGATCGAGAACCCGGTGTCCGATGTTCGCCGCCCCATCGTTCGGGATGCCCGTGACACCAGGCTTAGGCATGGCGATCAGGAAAAGCTGCTTGAGGCCTGCCGGGAATCAAAGAACCCCTGGCTAGCGCCTGCGGTCATCCTGGCCTTGGAAACGGCTATGCGGCGAGGTGCCTTGCTTTCTTTGCGCTGGGAAGACGTGGATTTTGATCGCAAGGTGATCAAGGTCCAGGAGACGGAAAGAGGCAAGCCGGTGCCTCGTGAGGTGCCGCTTTCGCCTACGGCAATAGCAACCTTGAAGGCGCTTCCACGGGCGCTATCGGGCGATATTCTGCTCATCACAGCAGAAGCACTGAAACAGGGCTTCGAGCGGGCGAGGGATCGCGCTGGGCTTAGCCATCTTCGCTTCCACGATCTGCGCCACGAAGCCACCAGCAGGCTTTTTGAGCGGGGCTGGAACGTGATGAAAGTCGCCGCAGTTACCGGCCACAAGGATCTTCAGTCGCTTAAGCGATATACAAATCTCAGGGCTGAGGATTTGGCGAAGGAGTTGGGGTAGTTGTTGCTGAGGTCGTAGCAGATATCGGCCACAAGACCATGCACATGGCCATGCGCTATACGCACCTGCTGGCCGAGAAGCTGCGTGAGAAGTTGGGGTAACGTAGGTGCATATATCTCCCACCACTGAGATTGGAGAGAGCAATGCAAAATTTTATTGATGAGATAAGAGATAACAGGGGGGGGAAGTATGCCCTTCCCTACCATGCCCACTGGAACGAGACTGTGTGGAGAAGTTATTTCAGAGATGCAGGTGATGAAGACACTTCTGTTTCTTTAATGGAAGCTGGCGTCACATTTGGGTCGATGTGCTCGAAGCACTGGCAAGAAATCGAGAACCTATCAAAGCAGCTCTCACATCCCGCTCATCTTTTTAGAGAGACGGTTGCAGCTGCTAACTACGAATTCATGAGGCGGGCAGCACAAGGCATGCCTCAATATGACGAAGAATATGTTGATCCATTTAAAGGAACTGCGTTGTCATATGAGGACTTATCAGACTCAATTTCTGACCTATACTTTAAACTTCGCAAGGAAATGAAGGCAATAAGCGTCAAAATTGACCTCCCTGATTCCTACGCCTCAAGTGACAGACCTCTCGGGTATGCGGTCTTACATCATCTACAGCAGATAACCGTACTGCGGTTCTGTTTTGAAAAACGCCTCTTTCTGAATGCAACCGTTGTCATTAAGGAAAATCACATCGAAGTAAAATCTGATAACGGAAATGTGGAAGAGTTCAATCAGCGTAGATGCGTAACCACACTACTTGACTGTGACAATGAGATGTGGGGGGTAAGAGAAAGCACCAGAATGCCGATTGACATCATTATGCATTTTGCTCCGTACAAAGTTATTGTAGCTGTGGAGAACAACGGGAATAGGCCATATTTCAGCTTCGATTTTGTTTGCAACGATCCTTTCCGTTCACGCTTGTTAAGCCAACGAAAGCGCATTGAATCGGAATATCTTTTTGAGACGTTAGGTGCAGACGGCCAGCAAATTGCCTTTGCTTGGGACGTTATCCACTCTCTGTGTGATGTGGTTCTAAGAAATCCTCAGTCTGAACTAACTTTAGCCGAATTTAGGAAGTCTGATTTAATTAAGATGATACAAGAATGCCTTGGCATAACCGTACAAAAAGCCCGCAAAGCCGTTGATTACCTGACATTAAGCGTCGAGGCAGTCGATGGGGTTTGGTCACGCCCCCTGCTGCCAGTTGATAACACCCACATCCAGATTTTGTATCCTTCGGTACTATCAATAAGTCCCTTGCGCTTTCTTCACCTGCTTGTCGCCAACATGCAACTTCGGAAAGAACGAGGGCATATCTTTGAAAAGAAGGCATTTAAGCAAATTGTAGGGTTCAGTCGATTAAACCCCTATGCAGCTGACCTGGAGATTCTCGAGCGCGATCACCCCATCTATAAGCTTATTGGGCATAAGAAATATGAAACTGACTTTTTTGCAAGGCTAGGAAGCACACTTATCATCGCAGACGTGAAGAGTATAACGCATATCGCTGGGCCAAGAGAATTCTATCACGCAAAAAAGGCGATTATGGAAGGCGTGCGTCAGGTTAAGACAAGAATTAAGCGCGTTGAAGGGATAAGGGATGAATTGCTGGCACACTTGAATTGCAAAGAGTTTGAGATATTCGGAATGGTCATAACCAGCGAAAAGTTTTTTGCAGGAGCCCAATATGATGGAGTGCCCATCATTGATTTGATGTCTCTAATCTCATTTGTACGTGATGGGAAATTGAAAACAGGCGTAGCGATTGGGGATGGCCTGCCTCTTAAAACTATTGAAGCCTACGAAGACAAGCACTCATTTAACGATGCCTTTTTTAACCACGTCAGGTCCCCTCTTCAAGCCTCTCTAATGTATGCTGGTCTTAAGCGAGAACAATGCAGGGCAAACGTTTCAGGGACAGAATTAGTCTTTGACAGATACATTCGTGATCGAGGGCAAATTGATGATTACGTTAGCAAGCTTTGAAGCGTAGACATAGAAAACCTACCTTTCAAATACAGACCGCAGCGCAGCAACTGATGAGCCACAAGAGGCCCATAATTCCGGAGCAAGCGCACAAAGGGTGCTAATGTGCGCGTGTAGTCTTTGAGCATCCTCATTAGAGATATCATTGAACGCAAGATCATTCATACAGCTCCCAACGCATTCAGACCACCCCTGCAAGTCAGAGCGACTTGCACAGGCAACCATAGCAACACGAAATGAGCTATCCACGTCCAATTGCTCCGGAAAGAAACGCCTGCATTTCCTGAGAAGGATGAATAGGCAGTCTGCAAGCTTGTGATGACGATATGTAGCCGCTATTGCCGCCAGACCAACAAGAACGTGAACTAAAAGATTCTTATCTCCATCACTCTCTAGCTGATAGTCTAAACCTGCAATTGTCTCTGCTGCTGCGCTCACAAGCTCATCCGAGATGCGAAAAACAAGCGCAAAGTTTACAAGATCGAGAAGCGACATCGCGGTGATATCAGCTTCCTGCAGCCCCAAAGAAATGTTCTCCGCCTTCTCATAAGGCAGTTCCATCAAAGCGACACCTCCACCCTCTAAAGGGCCTGGCTGAGCCGCTAGAGCAAGGTCAACAAATTTTCTAAGACTGCCATCGGTATCATCAGTAACAAGCCCATTTAGCTTAGCAGCTTTAATCGCAGCGTCATTATTAAGGCCAGCGTAAACAATCCTACCAACAAGCTCGTTTCTAAGTTGGTCAGGAAGAATCAGCTCTGGCTGCCATCTTGGCTCAACTTGAAGATCAATATACCCCTGCATCAGATAGAAGTGCCCTCTTGCGCTTAGTGCCCACTGAGAAAAATTTGAGGCATCAGCGCCTGTTGATTTGATACACCTAGAAATTAGTGCTGCTTGGGCGATGGCAGCCAATTTGCGCCAGTATGGTGGCCTTGACGCAAGCAAGCGTGAGGCTGCAATTTGTCCATAGACAAAAATTATGATGTTTGAAAATTGTTCAAAAATTGGCTTCCCTTTGTCTGTGGCGAGTGCTGAAAACATTGACCCAACAAGCTGTTTAAGGGGTCCAATCAATTCGTGGGTTGTTTCTGATCTAACAACTCCAGCTTCTATCGCTGAGGAGCACGAAAGGATATCACCTTCAGTTAGCAACCAAGTGTAACACCTTAATAGCTCCGCATCGTCATGCATGAGTGAATCCAGAAGCGTACAAAGCTTTGGGTGCGCAGTTAGCAGCAATGAAAAAAGATACCCCTCAAACGGCCGCCATTTGATTAGTTCAGCCATGTGCGTTGGCGCTACCCGTTCGACATAATCCTCTAGCGTCTGTTCATCACCATATGGGCCAATCAGCCGATCAAAATAGTCAAGGGAGTTAGGGACTAATGTGCTTATTAGTGTCGCTCCAGAATGCATGCCATCTTGAATCAGTGACGCAATTGATACTGGGGTGTTGTTAAGGTCGTCGTGTATGTCGTTGAGCTCATCATCACTGGGGGCTCTAGCTCTTAGCAAATCGCTCCATCTCTCCGCGGACGTTCTCGGTAAATTCACTCTGCCGACTTCTGCACAAAAGGCATTTAGACGTGTCTCTGTGTTGGGAGATAGAAGCAAAAGATGCGGAACTGAGAATCTTGTTTGATTTTGGGTCAAGGATATTGTTGGACGCTCGACATTAGTCTCAAATTCAACACGCCAAGAGTGGCCTGTTGTATCTAAAACTTCACTTTCGCTAGCAAAGCATTTTCTGACTGCATCGAGGACGTTTGATCTTTGAAAGGAAATTCCGCTATCACCAAAAGCTAGAACCGCATCAACCTCAACAATCACGCCCAATTTATTCTCATGATTTGAGTCGGAAATGATAGGGTCACGTAAAAATTTAGGGAGTTGATCGATTGCTGCGATTACTGCTGACCTGAAAATATATGCATCTTTAGTCATGGCTTGCTAAATCCTTCGCCATGTCGCGTGCCAGCTGCAACATAAGCTCACGCGAGTATGAAACTAGCAGAGCGAACGTCTCAGGGTGAAAGCTCTTTAGATCATCAACAATGTTTTCTTCAATCCAATCAACAAAGGCATCACGCTTATCATGTGGCATGTCTAAGACCGAAACAATTACACCAAGAAGGTTCGAGGCATATGCGCTATGGGGGAATGAGTGCTTGTTCCCAGTTGCAGACGCAGCGAACCCCCTAATATCAAGCAGACCAAACAGCCACTTTGAAATTGCAGATGCTCGTTGCTTATCAGGTACAGTCGTCCAGACATGCTTTAAGGTTTGAACAATAACATTCTTGTTTCTTAGTAGCCAAGGCACCTCAAGAGGGATCTGGAGCATCTTACTCATCTGCACCTTCAGAAATGACTCGCGAATTGCTCTAAGCTCAGCGGTTTCCTGGAGGATGCTGTTTTCAACTGCAGCATTCTCGATATGATATGTAAGCTCATCAGCACGAAGTGGCATGAGTTGATAACCAGACATAAGCATGAGTGTTCTGCATGCAAACAGCTTTTCTATCGTTATGACTTTTCTGCGCGATAAATCATCAACAATATCTAAGCTTGTTAAGATTGGTGTGCTGTGGTTCTCGAACTGCACAAACATATGTCGATTAATGCATCGATCTTCGACAGCAAACGCGTCCACCGATGCATCAAGTCGTAATACTCCGAGCACAGGCTGCATGCTAACTTCATCATTCTCATCAGAGACACGCGCTCTGACAGCAAAAACACGGCCGTCATTCATGCCGCGCGACAAATTGTATCTAATGGACTCAATCAAGTCATTTTGCGTCTGAGCAAGCCCTTCAAGCTCGATAAGTCGACTGGACTGCGTAAGTTCATCCTCGAGAATATATGGCACCAATCCAATCGACTTAAGCTTGTGTAGCGTGTTTGTCGCCATTAAATATGTAATTGAAAGGCCATCAAGATATAGCTCCGCTCCATCAACTATCTCGGGCTCGCTTGGCCATTTACGCTCATGAAGTTTCAGATACGAGAGAGCTTGCCTTTCCTCCTCTAGAGTTAGCGCCCCCTTAGACCGAAGCTTTGCTATCAATGTTTGGCAACTACACAGATGTTCATAAAAGTTTGAAAGCTCGGCCTCCTCAGCCATTAGCGAGCCAGCCTTGTGAACTGGTGAGGAACGTATGACGTATCGTCTAGTGGCACTCTCACCGATAGTTTTGTCCCTAGCCGTTACTAAAAGATCTGCGAGCTCTGTACCAACCTCCTTTATAAGTGAAAGATCCCGCTGTAGTGGGCGTTGCAGAATTTTGAGTGAACCGTTTGTAACAAGCTTACTAATAAGGTGGGCATCTTTGAATTTGCTTGGCTGATGAAACATGGCACGTTGACGTTCGCTGAATAGCCAGCCAAACATAGACGCCGGAATAAATATTGCCTTATAAGTTGTTATAAACTCCTCAAGAAGTTCCAATCGTGCCAGAGTTATGATTGTGCCGATGTCAACTCCAAGGGAATCAAATTTATTTGGTTGAGCATCCTGTCGCGCACCACTGAAGGCGAAAAGATTGCTTCGACGACGTGGATCGCGCTCTTCCTTATTGGCAAGTGACTGAAGAATTAGGAATTCTATCAGCGACCTGTTTAGCAGACGTGCCGCCCCAATTGCGGGGATGCCTCCATCATTCAACTGCTTCCATATGCGCTCTTCGTGTTTATCCCAATTCGGCTTTAAGTTGACAATTTCGTGCATCGACACAGACTTAATCGGACCATCCTCACCGGATAATTCAGCAGCGCGCGTGAGCCATTCACTAACAGCTTGCGTTTGCTCCCACCCAGCTTGAACTGAGATAAAATATGCGCTGGCGAGAATATTTGGATTGTCTGGTGCAAGTTCGGCAGCGTATTTGATAAATTCGAATGCATGCGGTGCATTCATACTTTGGGCTAGCTGTCCCGCAGACAACATTTCATTTGCACTACGATGTGCGCGCCGGTTCCACTCGCTGTTTGTAAACTCTACAAGCTCATCCCAGCGGCCAGTTGAGATTGCAATGTTAACTCTTAATTGTCTGTCATTTGCATCATCACGGTCAGCTGAAATTTTATTAAGGACAGCAGACGCTTCATCAAAATGCCCCTCACGAAAAAGTGACCATGCCCAAAGTCTTTTTAGTTCGACCGATTGTTTAATTAAGTTTCTATGTTTTGATAATTGCTCAAAAAGTCTTGCGTGTTGGGATGTCATTTCAAGTGATCTTACGACCGGCATAAAATCTTCAATGGCCCGTGTTTTCTCGAACAGCAGCTCACCATACTTATGAAGCTCATACCAATTATTCTGCTCTTCCAGAAATCGCACGAGGTTAGTGAGGTCGCGAATCTCGCCGGTTTCCTCAAACATTCTCTTTCTCTCTGAAGCTGGATCTGCACCTTCTGCTTCAGCAATAATTCTCAATAGCCTCTGCTGATCTTTGTCACTCAATCCATCTGCTGTTGCAACGGCAAGCATATCCTTTGCGCTTTGGACTTTGCCACATTGGCAATGAAGTTCAATTTCTATCATTTGAATTGAGCGTTTCTGGAGATGCTCATAGAGCAGCTCTCGGTGAAGCGCTATGTAATCAGCCGCCTTACTCGGCCCATCCTGGGCAAATACTAAAGAGAGGCGGGCATAGGCCTCATCAGCCCCTCCCTTTCCTGAGAGTGCGATACGTCGCTCTATTTCTTGCTCGATTGCATCAGCATCCAAATCAATTCCAAACTGAAGAGCTAAATTTACCCGGCGCAAAGACTGGTCATAATTGCGCATGCTTGCGCGCAGTTCCTCTAGTCCCTGCAAATGGGCAGCAGGATCTCGAAGTTTTAACCAAAGAGCCATGTCAGAAGCGAGATTTGCAGCCTTGGCAACGCCCATTAATTGGGCAAAATCAGAAAGGCGGGTAAACAATGAGGCAGCCTCTCGTCTTGCGCTCAGAGCTATCTCATCTGCGGCAAGTGGAAAACCCCTGGCTTGAAAGGGAACTTGGGAGAGCAGATGCGTACGATCTTGTTCTGGAACTGCCTGTAATAGCTTTGCATATGCAACTGCGTAAAGCAGAATTGGGGTCTCAGATAAATCGCTTTCCGCAACTTGATCAGCTAGCTTAGCTGAATAATTCCACTCCTCTGTCTCAAGCAGGTTAGTTAAATGCAGATATTTTCCTTCTGAATCGAAATCACAGAATTTAATATCCGCTCTTTGCACCCAGAGATTTGCCTCTTTCTGGCCATCGCTAAGCCTCACTATCCGCAAAGCTGCTGAGCGTGCAGCTTGAGAGTTAATTAATGCCAGCATCCTTAGAGCTGAGGTCTTATCGGTTGTCGATATTATGAATGCTTCTGCAATTTGTGCTTCTTCACAAATTCCAAGCTGCCTCGACTTTGTAAGCAACTCTCTAGAGCGACTGACGTCACTAAGAGAAAGATAGCGAGCACATTGTGCTAGGGCTTTTGCGCGCACAAGAGTAGTGCCCCCCGAAAGATCAGCATCTTCGACCATTATCGCAAGTCGGGTCGCCTCTTCCTGGCTTGAAAAGCCAGATAGAAAGCGAGCTTTACGAATTCGCTCGACCTCATCTTCAATCTGCTGGTCAGAAATATGTTGGAAAAACTTATGACGCTGGATTGCTGCCTGACACTTAAATGCCTCAGCAGTTTCTTGCTGAAACTTCGCTTCGTGCGATTGTTTCCAGTTTTTTAAGGTTTCTGCAGGGTATGTCTCATGCTGCTTGTCTATCAGTATGTGGTGATGCCCACATAACAGAATAAGATTGTCGAGGCCATTACGTTCGTCCTCAGTAAGCCCTGGCTTTCCTCGAGGCCCATTATCTGCTGCCGCATATATATGGCAGATCTGACCTAATACTGCTTTATCACTTTCTGGGGTCGCAGAGCTAATAATTGGATTCGTGCAGTCAGGGTGAGCGCACTGATTGCCGCTTAGGCCAAAGAGCAGCTTAATTTCTCTTTCTGTGTATTTTCTGCCGACTGATGCCATTACACTTGCCGCCTGATTGAAGTCTGATACGCAGTGAGAGAAGGATAAGTGCTTATCGGTGGTTACATATCGAATCGCAATTCATAGGCTTTTCTGTCAAGAAGCTCGATAAATGAGTTTCCATCTGTTATGCCGCGTATGTCTTCTAGAGAGAGGACGAGGGTATATGCATTTTCTGCGTCGAACATGGCTTTAATTTCGCGGAGTGCGTCCACACCAGAGTCCTGCCCTGTTACGCCGTTCTTTGAAAAGATAATGCCCAATCTAACTTTGCATTTTCTTAGTTTTCCTTGAAAATCGCGTACGTTGGCAGCGCCAACCGGCTTTCTCCAATTCTTGCACTCAACCAGACAATAGCGCCCCATCTCCTCAAACAGTGGGACCATTTTCTGGGTCTTATCGTATTCAACTACCAGATCGATTTCACTGCTTCGAGTTCTGAGATTGTTGAACTTACAGCTCAGAGGTGGTGTTGCGTTAAAGAGATACGCTGCCAACTTTTCAAGCGTCTCGCCCTTCTCTTTACTCGCTTTTGCGTCCTCAACGGCTTCGATTAGCTTGACCAACTCAGTTTCCGAAATTCCTTTCTCAGTCAGTGTTTCTGTCTGCGCTTCGCGCACCATGGACTTAAGAAGATCTTCAGCCTCTGCGTCAGACAGACTTTGTAGATCGTAGTGTTTCTGGTGCTTACCTGATATATGAATTATCGATTTTGGTGTTAGTACAACGCCGGTGTGGCAACCAAATTCGTCAAGATATCGGCGCAGTTGGTAAATTGCGTCCCCGGGATTTGCAGGCATTTTCCTCTTTAGCTCAAGCACAACCCATGGCTTGGTCTCAATTGACTTAGATAGAACGGCATCTGCTCGATACCGCCCCCCATATTCATAAAATGTCTGATTTTCGTCGTAATTTAGAATCTCAGCGATACGAGGCACCACGCTCTGAATAAAATCAATTTCCTTGTCATACGATTTTTCAGTCAGTTCATGCAAAAAATCTGATAGCTCCTTCTTTGACTCGCTAAGATATCTCTTTAATTTGGGTTGACCAGAGGTAGGGGCGAATATCCTTCCGTCCGCGCTCAGTTCTTCAGCCCTTTCCTTTTTTATGCGCCAGTGGCGTCCCTTAGGAGGAAGTTTGCCATGCAACTCGTACTGCAATATTGGTCGCTCGCCTTGCGCGGTTAGATCTACAAGCACATATGGACCCTTTGGGTCGTTATCCAGATTAATATACCCTTTAGAGTGCCATTCATTTGCAGCCATAATTTCCCGCCTTTTCAGATAAAGAACTCCATTCTATTGATCTCACTGTGCTGTATTTCCCTTCCCACCACCCGCATTCACCCGCCACAGCGCACAAGCCCGCAGGGCGCGGAGCATGCGGGGCAGCCTTGCGGCACCCCCGTCAGGGGGCGGGTCAGGGGGGAACGGCTTGCCGTTCCATACCCTGCTCCTCTGAGTTGTGAAAATCAATATATGCCGATAGCGGGACATACGGATGTATGCGCCAAGGACGCACGATATCCAAAGTTACTTTTGACGATGATATGTGGGGGATGTCAGATCAAGGCTTCAGATTGCCGATGCCGATTGTGCATGTATGCGTTGAACGCCCGCCGATGGTGAACCGGCTATCGGCTTGCTGCTCGGAAATGCAGGGCCATGAGGCCCCGTTATTCCCGGCCACCTGCGACCAGTAAGGTGCCTCGCGGATGATCATGCCAAGACGCTGAAGTTGTACATCAGTCAGGCTTGATATGCCGATGTCGGCCCAAGCTATGCGCTCGCTATTCATCTGGTGCAGCCCAAGGGCCGCACCGCCTATAACCACACAGGTAAGGGCAACGGCGGCAATCAGATCGCGCAACGTGAACCGTAAGCCCCGCTTATGTTGGAATGCAGATGCCCTTTTCGCGGCTTCTTCAATCCGTGCAGGGATCGCTTCATATAGGGCTTGGTAATGCCCTAAGGCAATGAAGATAAGCCATATAGGATCGTCGTCGGAAAGGCCGAGGGCATCCTTGATACGTACCAGTCGAAGTCGCTCCGCATCTGTAGCGGCTCGTTGATACCGAATCTCGAACGCTTTCTCGGCCTTTGACGACATCATGGCTACAGGTATGCCTTCGCCTTGTTGATCTCTGCATCAAACTTTTCCAGCCAAGTGATGATGCGCCGACGATTCGTGAATGTAAGTTTGTCGTACTGCACAGCATCACAAAACGGCAAGCTTGCTTGGTCGAGCTCGTCGAACAAATCGTCGAGCAATTCCGGCATGTCGATTTCGATAGCTCCCCTGGCCTGGGCTTGCGCTCTGGTGTTACTGTTCGCAAAGCGAACAAACTTTTCGGTTTCTCCAAAATAGGTGTTCCGCACAATGATCCAATTCGCAGGGACGCTTTCAAAGTCTGTCAGCGCCTGACGCAGTGCTGCAAGTGAAGAGCGTGACCTGCTCAGAACGAACACGATTGTCAACTGTGCTCCCAAATCTTGAAGCGCCCCAGCCAATTGAATGTCACCTTTTACAAGTGCATTCAGTGCATCGCCGGCACCGGCAGCGAGATCGACAAGCGCATTGTTTTGTCGCGTCGAAAGCTTATCCAGCAGTGTATCGAAGGCCGTCTTTGACGACAAATCGATTAGCGTTATGGGGACTTTCTTGTCATAGAAACGGCTTAGATCGGGATTCCGCTTATCGCTGTCGTAGGCATCGACAGAAACATTGAAGCGGATAAAGTGATCGATCAAAGCTCTGGAAACGGTTGACTTACCGCAGCCGCCTTTGTCTGCATGTACCAGTACGATGCGCTTCGTTCCTTTGGTATTCGCGTTCATGTCAAAGGCCCTCATCCGGAATGTTGACGAATTTACTGCGGTCCGTACCTGGCGTAGCTGGCCGAGCATCTTGTGCCGTCAAGCGCGTTTTGCTCTGCCGAGGCTTTCTCGGCATGGCAGCGTTCATGCGCTTTGAAACCGGCTTAGCCGCCTTGGCGCGGGCCTCAGACACATATTGGCGTAGCGTCGTGATGCCGATATCGACGCCCTTCCCATCCAAGTAATCCCGAATTTGTTCGAAGCTGACGCCGCGCTTTAGGGCCGCGTCGATCTTCTCGAAGTGCTCCCTGATGAGCGCATTTTTTCTTTTTGGTTTTGTAGCAGGCAGAAGGCTATCCAGCCCCACACCTAGCTCGTCATCGTCTGCCCTTAAGTTGTCCATCGCAGGATATCTCCGCTTTTATTTCCTGATGGCATGAAAACATATGTTGCTCGTTTAAAAATGGCAAGCATAAATATTTGTAGGAACTTACGAATACTGTGCATGCACATACAATTACTTGCTATCGTGTGCAATAAAGTGCATCTGCATGCAACGCTGTGCAACGGAGGAGCAGGGTATGGGACGGCAAGCCGTTCCCCCCTGACCCGCCCCCTCCGGGGGTGCCGCAAAGCGGCCCCGAGTGCTCCGCGACCCTTCGGGTCTTGTGCGCATCGGCGGGTGATTGATCGGGTGCTGGGAAAGGAAGGATTTGGTGGTGGGCAAAAAGGCGCGGGCTGGCGACGGACAGCAGAGAAGCAATCGGCGGAAAAAATGCGAAGCGCTGACCGTTCGACTTTTGCCAGCTCAAAAAGTCGAGTTAGAAGACAAGGCGGCCATTGTCGGCATGAAAGTGACCTCCTATGCGAGGCATGTGTTGCTGACAGATCGACCCATAGCCTCTTCGAGGGTCAATCAAGTGGCACTGGCTGAGCTCTCCAAGGTGTCATACCGCTTAAATAAGATCGGTGTACTCATCAACCAGATTGCTCGTGTCTGCAATGCGACTGGGCAAATCTTGTCTCCCGATGAGTTCTTTGAACTTGTTGGCTACTTAAAGGCAGCCTCAGATAAGGCCGGTGGCTTAATCCGCCGCCTAAGCAATTTGGACGAGGAGGACAAGGATGCTTCCTAAAGTTCCAAAAAGCAAAGATGGCAAGGGATCAGGAGGGAACGGCTTCAGGGGGTTGCTTAATTATGTTCGTGAGCATGCGTTTGCCCTAGCTCATCGCTTTGTACAAAGTGTAGATACTGCTGCTTCTGAAATGCGTGCTGTTGCAGGGGATGCTAATAAGCCTGTTTATCATTTCATTCTGAGCTGGGCAGCTCTGGAACGCCCCACCGACGAACAAATGTTTGAGGCCGGTGACATTGCGCTAGCGCACTTAGGTCTAAGCGAGAATCAAGCAGTCTTGGCAATCCATCGAAACAGAGCTCACCATCATCTTCATGTTGAGGTGAATGTGGTTGGTTTCGATGGCAAGAAAGCTGATTTAGGCCACGACTTTCTTCGCTTGGAAAAAGTCTGCCGCGAGATCGAGTTTAAGCAAGGCTGGGCGCAGGATCGCGGTAAATATAATCCTGTCATAAACCCGGATGGTAGCGTTTCGCTAGACGGCTTAAGTCCGTATGCAAAGATGGGCTATAAGCTAACAGACGGAGAAGTGGGGCGTGAGCGCCGGACGGGTCAAGAACCGCTTGTCGAATACCTTAAGCATGATGAGATATTCGAACACATAGAAGCCATCTTCGACATGTCTCGGTCATGGGCCGAATTGAATGACCGTCTTGCTCAATACGGCCTGCGATATGAGGCCAAGGGCAGCGGCGCTAAGCTGGTCAGTACAGCCGATCCAAAGGATTGTTGTTCGCCTTCGCACGTCGATAAATCTTGGTCGCGGTCAAAGCTGGAAGCACGGCTTGGTCTTCTTGTTACCCGAACGCCGGAATACAACACCGCAGAGAAGGCCAATGGTCAATCCGTTGGTGGACCCCAGGTCAATCGGCCTGAGAAAGTGGCGGATATTCCGCCTAAGCCTGTACACCTGATCTTTGAAGCTGACGAAGATACTGAGCGCAAGAAGCGCTACAAATTGCTTTTGCTGTCGAAGATATACCTTGTCCGCATCCGCTCGACGATCAAGGACGATCTGCAGAGTATCGACCGTCATCACGACGGAAATATTCATATTCGTCTGACCTCCGGCACTCGTATCGTTGACGAAGGGGACAGGATAAGCACGGACAACGGCAATGACGATAGGGCCATTCAGGTCATGCTGGAGATCGCAAGGGCAAAGGGATGGACGTCAATCAATGTTTCCGGAACGAAAGATTTCCAGGTTCGTGCTGCTCGTGCGGCTGTTCTGGCTGGGTTCAATGTGACGAACCCGGACCTAGCCGATGTCGTTTCTGTGGTAATGCAAGAGCGGGAAGCCCAACTGGGAATCCGAGACACATTCCAAATCAAGAGTAATGTTACAGAGGCGCGGCAGCGTTGCTGGGCACGATACTCAGAAGCAAAGCAACTTTGCGCCGATCAACGCTTCCAACACGAGGCCGAACGAGACGAGCTAATAGAGACCCATTCTGCCTGGCGCGATATCCAAGAACAAGGACAGCAAGAACGAGCTCTCAATCTTGAAATGACATTCCCAGAAGGGCCGGAAGCCGAAATATTCAGAGCTTGGCATAAAGACAAGGCGAAGCGCGAGAATGCCTCGCAAGCAGAGCATCAGTGCAGGGAACGCAAAGACCTTCAGAAGCTGCAGAGGGTAGCCCGTAAGTCCGTCAGTATACCTGACTGGAGAACCTGGCTTCGGGTTGAGACAGGTCGTGGCGACGAAGACGCCAGGGTGGTTATTGAGGCCATAGATAAGCGTCAGGCAGCAACAGCAAAGAAGCCCGCGCCAAGCCGCGTAGATCGTCGGGAGGCAGACCGCCAGGAGCTTGAGGCGATGCGCCGGATAGATCTGATAGCCATGGCGCAAAGCTTGGGATATGCGGTCGATAAGGCTGAATCGACGCAGCATAGCGTCAAGCTGCGGAAGGATGGCGAGGTGCTGATCGCTGCGACGGCCAAGGATGGCACCTGGAGCTATTTCAATTCGCAGGTCTCTACCGATAACGGCGGGGTCATTCAGTTTATGCAAAGTCGCTTGGGTTCTGGTGCCAACCTGGGCGATGTCCGCAGGGCCTTGCGCCCCCATCTGGCCAATGTAGACGCTGCCGCTCCCCCTCAGGCAGCGCAGGAGCGCAAGCGTGACCATACGGCAGCTCGTCAGGGCTGGAACATGGCCAAGACGATTGTGCCCAGCTATCTCCTTGAACGAGGCATTACCGAGGCGACCTTGACCGCCTATGCCCGTGACCAGGTGCGGGAGGACGGGCGGGGCAACGTCCTCTTCGCCCACCGAGATCAAGCGGGCAACGTCCTGGGATTCGAAGTCAAGGGGCCGAATTGGTCCGGCTTTGCGAAAGGCGGTCAGAAAACCCTGGCCATCTTCGGAACTTCGGATTCACGAAAATCTGCTTTGCGGATTGTCCTGACGGAATCAGGCATCGACGCCTTGTCGTTGGCGCAGATGGAGGGAAGGGCAGATACCCTCTATGTCAGCACCGGCGGCGGTTTCGGCAAGAGGACGCTTGAGGAGGTCAAGGCCCTTGTCGCCGCTCACTCTGGCGCTGAAATCGCTCTCGGGTTTGACAACGACTATGCCGGCGAGGAGATGGCCGAGAAAGTCTCGGAAGCCTTCGATTTCGAAACCACCCGTCTGCGGCCTATCGGCAAGGATTGGAACGAGGATCTGGGGTGGGGGCGGCCAAGGCACGGGCCAGGGATGAGGCATTAGCCAGTTAACGTGCTGATATAAAATAGATGTCAAGTTGCCTGCAACATGGTTGATTTGCAAGTAACTGACTGGTATTCTCTGGAGCGATCTGCCGTTAAACAAGGTTAGCGAATGCTAAATAGAGTCGGTCTTTCCATTCAAACCATGTTTGCCGATTTAATCCAGCGCAGTCACGATGCTGCGTTTGATCGTGACTTTCCCGTTAACGGGAGCTTTTACCCTAAGCAGGTAAAGGGTAAGTCTTATTGGTATTATAACGGCTATGCCCAGGACGGGAAACGCTATGTGAAATATGTCGGTCCCGATAGCGACCCGGAAATTGCGTCTCGTATCCAAAATTTTCATTCTGTCAAAACTGATTTTAATGACCGCAGGAAGGTCGTCAGGGCTCTTGTCGCGGCGGGCCTTCCCCAACCTCCAGCGCCAGTCGGGAAATTGATTGATGCGCTGGCCCGTGCTGGCATATTCCGTCTTCGCGCCTGCTTGGTCGGAACCTCGGCATTCCAAACCTATTCAGGGGTGTTGGGGGTTATGCTCCCTTCGCAGCATCTTCAAACCGGGGATATCGATATCGCGCAGTTTCTTTCGGTAGCGATTGAGGTGGAAGATTCAGTTTCGGAAATCCCGAACATATTGAACGGGGTCGATAATAGTTTCCGCTCTGTATCGCACATGATGGATGGGCGCAAAATTATCGCTTTCCAAAATAATTCAGGCTTACGGGTTGAGTTTCTCACGCCCAATCGTGGTAGCGACGATTACCAAGCCGAGCCTCCGATTCTTCCCGCACTCGGTGGCGTCGCCGCACAACCTCTTCGCTTTTTGGATTTTCTGATCAGAGATCCCATCCGTTCGGTTCTGCTGTATGGGGGCGGGGTGTTGGTCAATGTTCCAGCCCCAGAGCGCTACGCTCTCCACAAGCTTATCGTTGCGACAAGAAGACGTTCAGAGTCTGCTGCGAAAATTGAAAAGGATCTGGCGCAGGCGGGCGTCATCATCGAGGCGATGGCGGAGCATCGACAATATGATCTTTACGACGCTTGGAACGAGGCTTTTGAGAGAGGGGAAGCTTGGCGTATTGCTTTGCAGCGCGGTATGGATATGCTGTCTAAAGACAAAAATGAAATCCTCAAGAGCTTGCTTGAACGCTGTGAATCTATGAAGCGCTGAGATTCCTCTGTTTGCCGCGATATCGGCCTTGACGTTGACAAGATATGAGAACGACCATGCAGATCAATCGACCAATTCGCAACGACAGAGAGCATAAGGCAGCCCTGCGAGAGATCGAGGGGCTGATGGATGCGAAGGCCGGCACCCCTCGCGGTGACCGCCTCGACCTCATTGCAACCCTGGTGGAAGTCTATGAGACTAGGCGCTGGCCGATAGAGAACCCGGACCCCATTGAGGCGATCAACTTCATGATGGAGCAGAAGGGATTGTCGCGGCGCGACCCGGAGACGATCATCGGCGGCAGGGGGCGGGTTGCCGAGATTCTGAACCGCAAGCGCAGCCTGACCCTTCCCATGATCAGGGGCTTGGCAAAGTTTCTTGACCTGCCCGCCGATATTCTCGTGCAGTCCTATCCGACAAAAGCGGCAGCCTAGCACATTGCAATTTAGCCCTCTTCGTCG
The DNA here is from genome assembly GCA_015231795.1 of Alphaproteobacteria bacterium. NCBI lineage: Bacteria > Pseudomonadati > Pseudomonadota > Alphaproteobacteria > Alphaproteobacteria bacterium. Next base: position 345,524 of record JADGAX010000003.1, read on the forward strand.
TCGAGGTCGAGGGCTGCGTCCAGGTATCGCCTCAGGAGCTTGGTCATGTCTGATCCGTCGATCACGCCCGCCCGGTGCAAAGCGATAATCAGATATTCAATTCTATCTGTGACGACATCATTGCCCCAGAGGCGCGTTTTGGCTTCAATCAGTTCATCAGAGGGAGTTGGCACGTAAACAACACCATGCTTGCGTGCAAGCTCTTCGATTTCAGCGGCCACTAGGGCCTGAGCTTCATTCATGGTCATGGCCGACATTCCTTTGCACTTTTGCAATTTCACGCCTGAGCGATTCGATATCCGGCTCTTCGGGCTGACATAGAACAAAGAAGGCGGCCAGATGTAGGGCATCGTCAAGAGCGCGATGCGTTCTTGGAGCAAGTTGGTTTGCGAGCTGCTCCGCCCTGAGATAGCGCAATGAGGCTCCTTCTATGGCCTTCTGTTGCTCGCCTGGCGTTTGCGCTTCCTGTTTCCGAAAAACGTTATACACCAGCTCAACATCGGCAAGCCTTAGCCGCATCGCAATATCCGTGGCGGAAAAAAGAATCCGAAGCCAGTGACCGTCTGCCCCCGGATTGTCTGTGAAAGCTGGCCCGGCTTCTATTGCACTATCAATTAGCCGCGCCACGTCAGCAGGGGGCAGGCCCTTCTCGTTCAACAGCGCTTGGCTGATTCCGTGCGCTGCCTCGGCGGCATAATCCCAGGCGCAGGACTTCAGCCAATGCGGATCAGTGCGGATGAGGAACGATTTGCCCGAGAAGCGGTTGCCTTCATCGACTGCAACCCAGCCGACTTCGATGGGATAGCCGTTTTCTAGCGCCGAGGCTTCAAGATCGATGAAAACAGGCAATATTCTTCTCCACTATCGGGGCGTCCATTTATCCCCGACTCCCCAGCTTGTAGAGGCGGCTTTGTGCGCGAGCCCACCCCATCTTCTCATCGATCCACAGAATGGCTGACGACTGAAATCTTTTACACGGATCGGCAAATGGATGGTTAATGCAAAACCCGCTTAATGCCTCATACACGATGCCTGAATTCGGGCCTACTACGGTCTCCAACGACCAGCCTTCAACCTTTGCCACCCGTGTTCCTTCTGGCGGAGGATTCCAGCCAGGCGGGCAACGGCGCAGCGCCGGTTGCGCTTCCTTGCCCACCTGCTCACGGATAGCCAGCGCCACGATGCACAGTTGAGTTGGCAGGACATCGAGCGCCGGAGCAATCTGGTCAGCAAGAAGCTGCCGCCATGCCGGCATTTTCCCGAGCAACTGCCCTTGATACACGAGGGCTTCTTCAGTTCCATCAAGGCGGCCTTGTAGCCCAAGCACAAGGACTTGAGCGGCAATTGGTAATTCAATGAGTTCTGGCCGCATGGGCTCAAGCATGAGTTCACCAAATTTGCATGGCGCGACCTGGTCATATCCAACCGTGGTTACGTATTCAGGATTGTCGCCGTAACCACAAAGCACGGCGCAAAGCTCGGAGCCTATCCCCAGCTTCCAACGATGCTGTCTGGCCAGGGCTTCGGCCAGGAGGGATGGAACAGGCGAAAGGGGCCTTGGCCTCCCCTCTTGCATGCCAAGCAGGAAGTCGAGAGCCCAGGAATCGGCTTCGGCATAAATGTGGCGGGTGACGGCCCCGATTTTTCTTGCTCTAAGTGCTGCGCCGATTTCCTTGTGGGTGACGCCAGTGCTTTCAAGCTCGATCAATGCCACTGGCCTGGACATGGCAACGTGGTTGCCGTAGGCCAATGCAATCGTTGTGGCCCAAGATAAATCGCGCTGCTTTCTTATCTCGTTCAGCCTGTCACGAAGGGAGTTGTCAGTCATGCGCATAGCTGAACTCCCTGCTCTCCCGAGCAGCTTTAGTAAGCGCCTCGCGAGCGATCATGCGTTCGCGTGTGGCGCACAGATCGACGATGTTGGCCCGCTCCACCAGGTCGCAGGTGGCTAGGTGCACCGGCTGGACGGCGAGGAGTTCTTCAAACGGGTTTGTGATGACGTTGAACATATTTGCCCTCTTGCTTTACGCCAATAATAGGATAAAGTTTATCCTATAACAAGCCGATTCTCCCCGATTGCCGTCTGGATAGAGTTTATCCTATCCTGGGGGCATGAAGCCCGTAAGCGATACCCGAAGGCATGAGATTGAAGCGTTTTCCGAAGTGGTGCGGGCCGCCGCCGCACAGCTTGCGCCGGAGGCTCGGGATGCGGAAAGGATACGCCGATTGGCGGAACATCTGGACGCAGGGCTGCCTGCCGTCAAGAAATGGTTCTACGCGCAGAACTGCCCGAGAGGTGGGGCGGCAAGCGCCATTCTGCGGCTGCTTGAGCAAATCTCAGCGCCAGAGACTGACTTGGCTTTTGACGCGAACGAGGTAGGGCAAAGCCAGGCCTTTGATCGCCAATCACAGAGGTAGTCGTGGCCTGCCGCGCTTAGCTTTAGGCTTATACTCTTCCTGGAACTGCTGGACCCAGGCATAAACGACATCCGCCTGCCAGCGCAGCAAACTGGAATCCGGCAGCCGTACTCGAGGAGGAAGGCGATGGGGTGCCCTGGAGGCATCGTGGCGGATCGTGCGAACCGACCTGCCCAGATAGGCGGCCAGGTCTTCGGCGGTCATTAGGTTCTGAAGCTGAGTTTTAGGGGCGGGCGTTCTAGCCATAAACATCTCCAGCTTGGACATACGGGGGCTTATTCGCCAGTGCAACCTTTGCAATTTGTCAGTTTATTATCTTCTCCCGGTATGCGAAAAATAGGCCTAGGGGACTTTTCTTCCTGTAGGGGCCATGGACAAGAAGAAGCTAAGCGAACGCGATATCTGCACCAAGTTCATTACGCCTGCCTTGCGTCAGGCGGGCTGGGACGAGATGTTGCAAATCCGCGAGGAATTCGCCTTCACCAAGGGCCGCATCATCGTGCGCGGCAAGCTTGTCAGCCGGGGCCAGGCCAAGCGGGCTGATTACATCCTCTATTACAAGCCCAACATCCCCATTGCCTTGATCGAGGCCAAGGACAACAACCACAGCATCGGCGACGGCATGCAGCAGGGCCTGGGCTATGCCGAGACGCTGAACATCCCCTTCGTCTTCTCGTCGAATGGTGATGGTTTCGTCTTCCACGACCGCACGGGAGCCAGCCCCCGGCAAGAAACCGATCTGCCCCTGGATGCCTTCCCGTCGCCCAATGACCTATGGGCGCGATATCGCGCCTGGAAAGGCCTGTCGCCCGAGGCCGAGCAGACCGTCTTGCAAGATTACTATGATGACGGCAGCGGCAAGACACCCCGCTATTACCAGATCAACGCCATCAATGCGGCCATCGAGGCCATCGCCAAAGGCCAGGACCGCATATTGCTGGTCATGGCGACCGGCACCGGCAAAACCTATACGGCTTTTCAGATCATCTGGCGGCTGTGGAAGGCTGGGCGCAAGAAGCGCATTCTGTTCCTGGCCGACCGCAATGTGCTGATCGACCAGACTATGGTCAACGATTTCCGCCCCTTTGGCGGGGTTATGGCCAAGCTCAGCAGCAATTCCAAGACCATCGAAAAGGCCGATGGAACGATGACCGATGTCACCACGGCCATCGACTCCAAGCACCAGATCAACAAATCCTACGAGGTCTATCTGGGCCTCTATCAGGCCATCACCGGGCCGGATGAAAAGCAGAAACATTTTAAGACGTTTTCAAAAAACTTCTTCGACCTGATCGTGATCGACGAATGTCACCGAGGCAGTGCCGCCGAAGATTCGGCTTGGCGCGAAATTCTGGACTACTTTGAAACCGCCACCAAAATAGGCCTGACCGCCACGCCCAAGGAAACCAAATATGTTTCCAACATCCAATATTTCGGCGACCCGGTTTACTCCTATTCGCTAAAGCAGGGCATCCACGATGGCTTCCTGGCCCCCTACAAGGTGGTCAAGGTCCATATCGACCGCGATGTTGAAGGCTACCGGCCCGAGAAGGGGCAGCTTGACCGCGATGGCGAAGAAATCGAGGACCGCATCTATAATGCCAAGGATTACGACCGCACCATCGTCTTGGATGATCGCACCAATCTGGTGGCCCGTAAAATAACTGATTTCCTGAAGGAAAGCGGCGACCGATTCCAGAAAACCATTATCTTTTGCGTCGATCAGGAACATGCCGCCCGGATGCGCCAGGCTCTGATTAACGAAAATGCCGATCTGGTCGGCGAGAACCACCGCTATGTCATGCGCATTACCGGCAACGATGCCGATGGCCAGGCCCAGCTTGGCAACTTCATTGACCCTGAATCCAAATATCCAGTTCTGGTCACCACCTCGCGCCTGCTCTCGACCGGGGTCGATGCCCAAACCTGCCGCCTGATCGTGCTGGATCGGGAAGTAGGTTCGATGACCGAGTTCAAGCAGATCGTCGGGCGCGGCACCCGCGTGCATGAAGACACCCGGAAATTCTATTTCACCCTGATCGATTTCCGGGGCGCTTCCAGCCACTTCGCTGACCCAGACTTCGATGGCGAGCCGGTGCAGATCTACGAGCCGGGCGACGATGACCCCGTCGCACCACCCGACGATGTGCCGCCGCCCGATGACACTGACGATCCCATCCCACCCGAGCCAGGCGAGGAGGAGATCATTGTCGATGGCTTCCCCGAAGGCCCCACAGGGGGCGAATCCCGGCGCAAGATTTACGTGGATGGCGTCAAGGCCACCATCATTGCCGAGCGGGTGGAATATCTTGATGAAAACGGCAAGCTGATTACCGAAAGCCTGCGCGATTACACCAAGAAGGCCTTAAAATCCCGCTTTGCCAGCTTGGACGAGTTCCTGAAACGCTGGAAATCGGAAGAGCGTAAGCAGGCCATCATCGATGAGTTGGAAGCCGAGGGCCTGTCGCTTGATCCCCTGGCCGAGGAAGTGGGCAAGCAGTTCGATCCCTTCGATCTGATCTGCCATGTCGCCTTCGACAGAAAGCCCCTAACTCGGCGCGAGCGGGCCGACAACGTGAAGAAGCGCGATGTCTTCACCCACTACGGCCCCCAGGCCCGCGCCGTGCTGGATGCCCTGCTGGCCAAATACCAGGACGAGGGTATTATCAATCTCGACGACCCGCGTGTCTTGCAAATCCCGCCCTTCGACCGCATGGGCACCCCCATGCAGCTCATCAAAGCCTTCGGCACCCGCCCGGATTTCGAAAAGGCCGTGCACGAGTTACAAACAGCCCTTTACCAGGAAACCGCCTAGATCATGTCCGTCCGCACAACTGTTAAATCCATCCAAGACATCATGCGCCAGGATACCGGCGTCGATGGCGACGCCCAGCGCATCAGCCAGCTTTGCTGGATGTTCTTTTTAAAGATCATGGATGACCAGGACCAAGAACTGGAGCTGCTGAACTCCGGTTATCGCTCGCCCATCCCCACCAAGCTGCAATGGCGCTTCTGGGCCGCCGATCCCGAGGGGATCACCGGCGAGGAATTGATGACCTTCATCAACACCGATCTGTTCCCGGCCTTAAAGGCACTCCCCTTGTCGGGCAAAGCGGGCGACAGGCGGCGCGTGGTGCGCGACGTGTTCGAGGACGCCTATAATTACATGAAGTCCGGCCAGTTGATGCGCCAGGTGGTCAACAAGATCAACGGCATCGACTTCAACAACCTGACCGAGCGCCAGCACTTTGGCGACATCTACGAGCAGATACTCAACGATCTGCAAAGTGCAGGAAATGCGGGCGAATATTACACGCCGCGTGCCGTCACCGCCTTCATGGTGGATCGCATCGATCCCAAGCCCGGCGAATTGCTGTTCGATCCCGCCTGCGGCACCGGCGGCTTTCTGACCTGTGCGCTGCGCCACATGCGCGAACGCTATATCAAGCGCCCCGAGGACGAGCGCAACATGCAGGCCGCCCTGCGTGCCGTCGAGAAAAAACAACTGCCCCACATGCTATGCGTCACCAACATGCTGCTGCATGGCGTCGAGGACCCCGGCTTCGTGCGCCACGACAACACGCTGGCCAAGCCCTATATCAGCTATACCCAGTCGGATCGGGTGGATATCGTCCTGACAAATCCGCCCTTTGGTGGGCGCGAGGAAGACGGCATCGAAAGCAACTTTCCCAAGCATTTCCAAACCCGCGAAACCGCCGATTTGTTCCTGGCCCTGATTATCCGCCTGCTGAAATCTGGCGGGCGATCAGCCGTGGTGCTGCCCGATGGCACCCTGTTCGGAGAAGGTGTGAAAACCCGCCTCAAGGAACATTTGATGGAGGAGTGCAATCTGCACACCATTGTGCGGCTGCCCAATTCCGTATTCAAACCCTATGCCAACATCGGCACCAATCTGCTGTTCTTTGAAAAGGGCGAGCGCACCAAGGACATCTGGTTCTATGAGCATCAGGTGCCGGATGGGCAAAAGGCCTATTCCATGACCAAGCCGATCCGGCTGGAGCATTTCAAAAGCTGCATCGATTGGTGGGGTGGGGCCAAGCGCAAGGGGCGCAAGGAAACGCCGCAAGCCTGGAAGGTGAGCGCCGAGGACATCAAGGCGCGGGGCTACAACCTGGATATCAAGAACCCGCACACGGTAGCCGACGATCATGGCGACCCCGAAGTTTTGCTGGCCAGATTGAACGAGGCCGAGACCCAAGCCGCAGGCTTACGCGACCAGTTGAAAGCCATCCTGGCCGAGGCCCTGCTTCGATGAGCACCACGCAATGAACCCCGACATGCTGCTGGCCCATTATGACCGCATTGCCGATGCGCCGGATGCCATCGCCCGCCTGCGCCGCTTTATTCTCGATCTGGCCGTGCGTGGCAAACTGGTACCGCAAGACCCGAATGACGAACCAGCATCGGAATTGCTGAAGCGGATTGCGGCAGAGAAAGCAAGGTTGGGTATTCGAGACGCTTTAGAGCCGCTTGCGAGTGAAGAGGTGCCCTTTGCTTTGCTCAAAGGCTGGGCTTGGACTCGTATCGGGGAAATCTGCTCTAAGACAGGTTCTGGAAGCACCCCCCGGGGTGGCAAGGAAGTTTATGTAGAAAGTGGTGTGCCATTTCTACGGTCTCAGAATGTGTACGACGATGGGCTTCGGCTTGATGACGTTGCCTACATCGCTGCAGACGTTCACGCCAGGATGTCCGGAACTGCGGTTAAGCCTGCGGACCTGCTCTTGAATATCACAGGGGGATCTATGGGCAGATGCTGCCGGGTTCCCGATGGTTTTGGTGAGGCCAATATTAGCCAACATGTCGCCATTATCCGCTCTGCCATCGACGGCATGACCGACTTCTTACACAAACTCGTTCTTGCCCCATATTTCCAGGCCTTCATATTTGGAAAGCAGACGGGCGCTGGTAGGGGGGGGCTTCCCAAGAACCGCATGGATCGAATCGCGGTCGCACTTCCCCCCCTCGCCGAGCAACACCGCATCGTTGCCAAGGTCGATGAGTTGATGGCCCTGTGCGACAGGCTGGAGGCGGCAAGGAAAGAGCGCGAGGCAACCCGCGACCGACTAGCACTTTCCAGCCTCGCCCGCCTGAACGCCCCCGATCCAGAAACCTTTCAAGCCGATGCCCGCTTTGCGCTGAACAATCTCTCTGCCCTGACCACGCGCCCAGATCAGATCAAGCAACTCCGCCAAACCATCCTGAACCTTGCCGTGCGCGGCAAACTGGTCCCCCAAGACCCCAACGACGAACCGGCCTCGGAATTGTTGAAACGGATTGCAGCTGAGAAAGCAAGGTTGGTAAAGGCGGGGGAGATAAAGTCTCCGAGAGAAGCCTCTGTTCCTGCCGAAGCACCATTTTCAGTTCCTTCAAATTGGCGCTGGTCGCAGCTTTCTGAAATCGGCGTGTTGAGCCCGCGCAACGAAGCACCCGATGTCCTTGAGGCATCATTTGTTCCGATGCCGCTGATTGCCGCTGACTATGGCGTTGCGAACCAACACGAAGTCAGACCCTGGGGCGAGATTAAGAAGGGATACACGCACTTTGCTGAAGGCGATGTTGGCCTCGCCAAGATCACGCCTTGCTTCGAGAACGGTAAATCGACGGTCTTCCGAAATCTAACGGGCGGGATTGGAAGCGGCACGACTGAGTTGCACATAGTGCGTCCGCTGTTCATCGAACAGGATTACATCTTGCTGTTCCTCAAGAGCCCGCACTTTATCGAAACTGGCATCCCGAAAATGACCGGCACGGCTGGCCAGAAGCGCGTGCCAACCGAGTATTTTGCACATTCGCCTTTCCCCCTCCCCCCCCTTGCCGAGCAACACCGCATCGTCGCCAAGGTCGATGAGTTGATGGCCCTGTGCGACCGGCTGGAGGCAAGCCTATCAACCTGCGACGACACCCGCCGCTGCCTGCTTGAATCCATCCTTCATCACTCGTTGGCCCTGGCGGCATAGAGGTAGAGGCGACAGCATGGGGCAAGCGCCGCAAACACCTGCATCAGAACGCTTGGACCCTGAAAAGGTGGCCTACTGGTATTTCCGGTTAAACGGTTTTCTTCAAATTGAAAATTTTGTTGTTCATCCAGAAAGACGTGGCAGCCAACGCACAGACGCTGATTTACTTGCCGTGCGTTTTCCTTACCGTGCTGAGCGCCTATTCGACGACCCTAATGACATTATGGCCGACGATGTGGCTGGGTTGTCACTTTCCCGTGACCAGATTGAAGTCGTGATTGTGGAAGTGAAGACGAACCAGCCTTGTACCCTCAACGGTCCTTGGACCCAATCGGATCGAAAAAACATACACCGAGTTCTCGCTGCGGTCGGCTGCTTGCCTCATGCCGATATCGACCAGGCTGCAACAAACCTATATGAGAAAGGGCTCCATGACGCTCACAATAGTCTCCGCATTCGTCTTGTCGCGGTGGGAAAAGATCGAAGCATTGGTTTGGGGACGAAATATCCTCAAGTTAAGCAGCTGATTTGGAAAGACTTTACTTACAAGCGGCTCCATTCATATCGCCAGCAAAAGAAAGACGTGCATCAGTGGGATAATCACGGGCTTAAGATTAAGGGGCAAGCCGAAATGGCTGCTAATGAAGAAAGGTTCGTTGAACAGATGCTGCTCTTAATGGGGGTGCGGAATGACAATCCGGGTTCATGATATCTGGCCGACTGGCGTGCCAGAGATGATAATCTCAGCTTTGTGAGGTTGAGTAGCGTGAACCAACCCCTTGAGGTCTCGGTCTCCTTCCAAGAATGCACGGTAGGATGGATTAGATTCACCATCACGATTGCCAATAAGCAGATTCAAATCAGCGCCTCGCACATATACGACCCATTTCCCAGGATGCTTCAATGGCTGCATGCCTGCGTTCAAGGCCAGTCTCCATCTGAATGGTTCATTGACGAGGAAGGCAGTGGCACCAGATTCTTGTTTGAGAAGGGCGACGGCCCCAGGGTTTCTATCTGGCAAGGCGAACTACCACTCAACGATACTGATTTCCAACTGACTGCAACGATCAACCCGCGCCAAATGGCCGATGCCTTTATGTCGGCCCTGACATACTTCGCCAACAGTGTCGATTACGATCCCTTCGAATGGGCGCATATCAGCCTTGCCGTTGCTCTGGACCGTCTGGTGCCAACGCTGATCAAAGATGATTTGCTTGGCCTCTCGGCGCGTGACTTGTCATTGCTGCTTCATGCGACGATGGAGATTCGCAGCATCGCTGACCCCTTTGCCGATCTGAAGGCGCTGCTTGAGTTTGCCGAACAGCGCGTAACCCCGCCCTGGCTGGCCGATGACAACACCTATCCAGTTGGGTTCGATGGTGCTGATGTCCCCGCCGCGTGGGACGAATGGGATGACGACGAGAAGCGCAAGTTTCTGTCCAATATCCTGACAGAAGGAGTCACAAGCTGGAACGCTTGTGATCTAAGGGCGTTGTTTCTAAGCAAGAGCTACAATGAACTCCCCAGCAAGCAAGAATGTAAGGGCTGTGAGAATGCAAGAACCTGAACAGAAATGCCCAATATGTAAATTTCAGGCAAGTGTGACGCAATACGACGGTGATTGCATTATCGTCAGGTGCCCGCGTTGCGGAAGCTTCTATGCTTCCGGATCAGTATATGGATATCTTTCGCCCGAACGCAGCGACCTGACAGACTATAAGCGCGCCGTTCTTAGCCATGAAGTTCGCAAGATGCAGCGTCATGCCAGCCTGCCCACCCTGACCACCAACATAATGAACAATTGCTTTGAGCACGAGCTTCCAGCCCCAGCCGAACGGGGCAACAATTTGATCATCTGGCTGGGTGAGAACGGCAGGAAGAATCCAGGCAATTACCTACAGCCTGTTTACGATGAATTGATCGGCATTCTCGGCTGTATGACCGCCAATGATGTGGACTATGTAGCGAAAAGTTTGCTTGATCAGAAGCTGGTTGAAGGCAGCACTGATGGTGGATCGGGAACTCTGCGGCTTTTGTTCAAGGGCTGGGAACGATACGACCAACTACTGCGTGGCGATTTTGTCAGCCGCACGGCTTTCATGGCGATGCCCTTCAATAATCCACTGCTTGATCATGTTTATAAGGACATCTGGCGTCCGGCAGTCAAGCGGGCGGGCTTTGATCTCGTTCGCATTGATGATGAGCCAAAGGCAGGCGTGATTGATAACCATCTGCGCGTCGAGATTCGCAAGGCCCGCTTTGTGATCGCCGAACTGACCTGCGGGAATCATGGTGCCTATTGGGAAGCCGGTTTCTCGGAGGGCCTTGACCGCAAGGTGATCTATACCTGCGAGAGAGCCTTCTTCGACCTTCATCGCACCCACTTTGACACCAATCACTGCACGACCATCATCTGGGAAGAAGATGGCCTTGAGGAAGCGGGGCGAAAGCTAACAGATACCATCCGCGCCACCTTGCCCGGCGAAGCCAAACAAACGGATGATTGATTGACGCATGGCATTAACCAGTACCTTCTTCGCCCGTTTTATCGGCATCGACTATTCCGGCGCTGAGACCCCGACTTCCAGCCTGAAGGGCCTGCGCGTATATATGGCGCTGGGCGATGCCAAGCCGGTTGAGATTCCGCCACCACCGTCGCCCCGAAAATATTGGACGCGCAAGGGGCTTGCTGAATGGCTTGTCGAGCGGTTGGCCGAGGAGGTGCCGACACTGGCCGGCATTGACCACGCTTTCTCCTTTCCACTACGTTATTTTGAGGTTCATGGGCTGCTGCCTGACTGGCCCAGCTTTCTTGATGACTTTCAACACCACTGGCCAACCGACGATGACAACACCTACGTCGATTTTGTCCGCCATGGTCTTTGCGGCAATGGTGCTGCCCGTACCGGCAATTCGCGCTGGAAGCGCATAACAGAAGAACGCTCGGGCACGGCCAAATCCGTCTTCCATTTCGATGTCCAAGGCTCGGTCGCCAAATCCACCCATTCCGGCATTCCTTGGCTGCGCTATATCCGCAACCAGCTTGGCAATCGTGTTCACTTCTGGCCCTTTGACGGCTGGGTTGTTCCTGCCGGGCGCTCTGTCATTGCCGAGGTCTACCCACGGCTTTGGAGCAGCCAATTTCCCCGCCAGGATCGCACCACAGATCAACACGACGCCTATTCGGTTGCCGCCTGGCTATCGCAAGCCGACCGCAACGGCGCTCTCGCTGACCTCTTCAATCCAGCCCTTACCTCGCCTGAACGCGCCGTGGCAGAGGTTGAGGGCTGGATTTTAGGGGTTAAGTGAGTGGGTAAACCTCTCTACATTGAGCTTTCATCCTTGATGGTATTGGCGAGATCGGTTTCTAGAGTTCGTCGGTAATTGTCAGCAGAGATGAGATTTGTTGATCTGAGGCGGTCATCATTGGTATGCCCGGCCTCAGCTTTAGTCGATGACAGGTTTCTTCGGGCGGCCAGGTTTACTTGTGCAGTTTTTCTTCCTGCGTGGCTTTGATGCAAGGTGACCCGCTTTCAAGGCGGCTATGAATTCGTCGCGGGCAAAGACATACTTTGACGCTCCGATTGGATATCTTTTGAGCGTTCCCTGAGGGAGATGATTGAGGAAACTGGCGCTGAGCCCGAACTCTTCGGAAATTTGAGCTGTTGACATGAAGCCGGAGGATGGCTTCGGGTGCAGGCGCCTGCGAGAAGCACGAATCTTTTCTGATGACTTGTCTTTGGGCATAGCTGTGGCTCCACAACACAGAGGTTGATGAAGCCACGTACTGAGTTTCGCCCGTGGCATGCGGGGATTGTCTCCACCCCGCGGCTGAGACGGCAACTCCCGTCACTAAGGCACCTTCTTTAGGCTTGCGCTGGTGCTATGCCCCCGATTTTCATCGGTCAGATTGAGTGCGGTTGACTGGCTCTCATTGCGGCCTGTCCAGGCGGCGGATGGTTCGAGTCGTGCGCGAACAAATTAAACTTCTTCACAAAGCTATTGTCAACATTGCTGCGCTCCATCTGCGCTCCATCTGCGCTCCAATTGCGCTCCACTCAGCCTGCATTTTCATGCAAAAACGTGCAAACTGGTGCAGCGTAATGCATTGATTTATATGAAAAGTCGAGGCAGGGCGCATCGAGAGAACGCCCTCCGAAGGCAGGGGTCATGGGTTCGAATCCCGTCGGCTGCGCCAAATTTCTCTGACTTGCCAGACACTTAGATGCGCCCATAACTTAGCGCCGCTTCAATTATTTGGCTGTTGCCAAACTGTTGCCAAAAATTGGCCCGGTCTCATCCCAATTTTCCCATGGGAAGAGGAACCAAAGCAGCCCTCTTGGCTTCGTCATTCACATGCACATAGTACTTGGCCGTAACGCTTGATCCCGGCGCGTGCCCAAGCATGGCTTGGAGTACGGGTTGGGAAACACCTCGGCTTGTCGCGGCCCAGGTGGCGAAGGCCTTCCTCAAAACATGCGGCGTGATGCGTGCCGGGTTTCCTTGTCTGTCGGTGATCCCGGCGGCCTTGACCGCAGTGGCGAACGCTTTCTTAACTTCGGTGATCTTGCCGCCCAACCTTCCCGTGAAAACGGTTTCGGTCAGCTTGGGCAGTTGCCGGATTTCTTCCAACATCTCGGGCATCAGGTAAACCCTTCTGACCGAGGAATAGGTTTTCGGCGTCCAACCATCTTGAGGTTTGATCTCGACATAGCCGTGAACCTCATTCACGCAAGACCAGGTTAGATTAAAGGCTTCGCCGGATCGGCATCCGGTTTCAGCCAAGAACCGCACCAGGGAGCGAAGCCGTTCTGGCAGAGCCCGAATTATCCTGACAACCTCTTCCGGCGTCGGGATGTAAACCTCTTTCGGATGATCGGGAATCCTTTCGACGGTATCGGGGATTTGATCCACGAGGCGCGTCTTCTTGGCCCACCGAAGAATCTTGAAGAGGGTGACCAGATCGGAATTGATTGTTGAGGGGCTTCTTCCCGCTTTCAATCGCATCGCCTGATAGCTCAGGATCTTGGTTTCAGATATGTCAGGAATTTCCATTTTCCCGAAATGTCGGCGAAGCCATTTCAGCCTGCCCTTGTCAGTTTCCAAAGAAACCTGTTTCTTCTTTCTGGTTTGAATACGGGCTTCTTCCCGTTCAAGCCAAAGTGCGACGATTTCCGAAAAACTGTAGGCAGAGCGTTCGTCTTTGACCTGCTGTGCCAACTCGCCGCGCCTATAGGCTCGGTCGAGCTTGCGAGCAAACTCTTCTGCTGATACACGGTTGTCAAACAGCACCCGCCTGCGTTTGCCGCCAAATCCTTCCGGCACATTCACCAGCCATTGACCGGTTTGCTTGCCGTTTCGGACAAAGGGGCGTAGACGGAAAGGGCCTACTTTAATCGTGTTGCTCATTGCGTCCTCCGCAAAGGACGCCCTCGCACACTCTCCGTGGTCGACTCTAGCAGCCGTTGGACGGCTTGTGTATCGATGACTTCGGCTTGAAGGCCCTTCACATAGGCGTCGATATCCTGAAACCGGTAGATGTTCATCTTGCCTGGGCGTGAGCAGGGAAGTTCATCTCGGGGAATTCGCCGCACATGATCGATGGAGCATCGCAGAATGCTGGCCACTTCATCCACGGTCAGAAACAGCCGCTCGGGATCTGTTATGACCCTGTAGGATTGATCGTTCAGGAAGGGGTGGTTCGAACTCATAGGCCATCCACACATTTGAAGCTTGCTAGGGCAGGGAACTTCATGTGGTTGTCTATGGTTTCGAAGAAAATGCGAGTTTATAAAGAAAGAGTCAAGACAAAAAATACAGACATCAAAATAATCGTTCTTGATTGTCACGAATACTGTTGATCTGATTTCCAGGACAGTATTTCAGCTATCCAAGTGGTTTAACGAGGTGCACCGATAATTTCCTGTTATCAGCTTATGCGTCATGAAATTTCTGGCGGAAATGTCAATTTCTCAAAACGCGCTCAGGAAATTTGCGGCATAAATTTCGAAATGGTTGCCGCCGAGCGGGAACGCCTCGGGAGTGTTTCAATCTGGTACCGCAGATTTTGCTCACTTCTCCGCTTTGCTGGAGCGACGAAATCTCCAGTCTTTGTCAAGAATCCGGACTCGTTGTTTCAAAAGGACGATGGTACCGCTGATTTGCGATTCAGACGGTTTTCTCTGGTGCCAAGATATGCCGATTGCCTGGAACCAACAATTGCCAGAGGCGCGGGGAAATGCTGGGACCGGATTTCTGCGGCATGTCGTTTGATTTTATGTGCCGCGACTTTTGCAAAATGCGTGGTACCACGAAAAGTGAAAAGAGAGACAAGGCGCACCAAAGGAAGGAGGCGTTCACACGCCCCTTCCAGCCTCATTTTTTGGCCCCACGGCGTGCTCATGCAGGGGGATATTCATGGCTCAATGAAAAGCGACGTCAGTTTCGAATTAATGTGCCCGCCAATTTGCCTCGTCTGGTGGTACCGCAAAATCAAACCACATGAAAATTCGTGGTACAGAAAAAGTCTTAGGAGAAAGCGGAAAGCGGAACATGAAAATGCACCTGCTTGGCGAGATTGCGGTGCCATGAAAATGGGGATGCGCGGCAATTTGCCCGGCACATCTTTTCCTCATTCGGATAGACGCTCTGCTTGCGTGGCCTACGATCCACGTAAATCTCTAATTGATCTGCGGAGTAGAAGAAATTAAATGCAGAAAGTGCAATTAATTTCGTATTAGAAAAGGCTGATACAGGAGATTATTTCTGAAAACGCCATTTTATTTCTTATTAGAGAAATCTGATTCAGGAGATTTTTTTCGAAAAGAGCATTTAATCTCCTTTTAGCGGAATCTAATAAACGAAATTTTCTTTAGGGGCTCCGCTTCAACCGCATCGTAGGGTGTTGTCGTTGGCGAGATAGAAATTGTTTTTGCGTGCTTCCGTAAGTTTCGCCAAGAAATCTGTCGGATGATGTGGCAGATGGAAAATGTGCAGTCGATCCAATAGATCGACATGAACGCGATGCGCAAAAGGAAAGCGGCATGAACGCCCAGGACACCCTGACCATCCGTATTCCGATGACCATTCGCCGCTTCGGCGGGCGAAAACAGATCATCGTGCCCGAGGGCGAGGGCGTTCCCGAGCGCCGTAGCGCCAAGCCCGACGAGGCACTGCTGAAGGCCCTCGCCCGCGCGTTCAAATGGAAGCGCATGATCGAGGACGGGCAGGTCCGCTCGCTGAACGAACTGGCCGAGGCCGAGAAGCTGAACGGCTCCTATGTCAGCCGTATCTTTCGCCTCACCCTGCTGGCCCCCGATATCGTCGAGGCCATCCTGGAAGGGCGCCAGCCCCGCACCCTGCAACTGGCCGACCTGCTGGAAGACGTGCCGGTGGATTGGGGGGCGCAGAGAAGCGAATACGGCATCACCCCCCGTAGGACGTGACATATACGGACACGGCATGTTTTGATCCGGCTTTACAACCAAAATTAAGCACTTGAGGGCCTCCCCGGAATCGCTATTCTTGCTTTTGCGAATTAGCAGGGGAAAAAGACGCTGGCCGGGATATTCGGCGTGAAAGCCTGAGGAGGCCCTTGACACCCGTCGCTATGCCATTGAGGTCGAACCAAAGACTTGCACGGAAGTGGGCAACTATCGTCGATTGGGGCAGCTTTAAAAGGGGGATCCATTACCAAGATGAGGAAACGTGCCGACGATGACCGCTGATCACATGAAGGACATCGAGAAGTTCGAGGCCGATCTTTGGAAGATCGCAGACGATCTGCGGGCCAATTCCGGGCTGGCGTCTAACGAATATTTCATGCCGATCATGGGGTTGATCTTCCTGCGGCATGCCACGAATCGGTTCTACGAGGCACAGGCCGCGATCAAGGAGGATCAGGCCGCCGGACGCATGCCCGACCGGCCGCTGGTGGAAGCCGACTTCCGCCGTCGCCGCGCCTTGATGCTGCCCGAGGCGGCCCGCTACGACGCCTTGTTGGAGAAAAAGAAGGACGGCAATCTCGGCGCGGCATTAACCGCAGCCATGGAGGCCGTCGAAACGGCCTTCCCACCGCTGGCCGGGCAGTTGCCCAAGGACTATGAGCGCTTCGAGGGCGACCTGCTCGAACGCATGCTGCGCATGTTTGATTCCGAGGGGCTGCGCACCGCTTCTGGCGACGTGTTCGGTCGCATCTACGAATACTTCCTGGCCGAGTTCTCGAAGCAGGGTGCGCATGACAACGGCGAATTCTTCACCCCGCCCTCGATCGTGCAGACCATCGTCAACGTCATCGAGCCCGAACACGGCATCGTCCTTGATCCGGCCTGCGGTTCCGGCGGCATGTTCGTGCAGTCCAGCCATTTCATCGAGGATGCGGGCCAGGACACCATGAAGCGGGTGACCTTCTATGGCCACGAGAAGAACGAGACCACCGCGAAAATTGCGCAGATCAACTTGGCCGTTCACGGCCTGCAAGGCACCATCCGGGCCGGCAACGAAGCCATCACCTATTACAAGGACCCGCACGAACTGGTCGGCAAGTGTGACTTCGTGATGGCCAATCCGCCGTTCAACGTCGATGAGGTGGACGCCGAGAAGGTCAAGGGCGACCCACGCCTGCCCTTCGGCCTGCCCGGCGTCAACAAGGCCAAGAAGGTCTCGAACGCCAATTACCTTTGGATGTCTTACTTCTACAGTTATCTGAACGACCAGGGCCGCGCCGGTGTGGTGATGTCGTCGCAAGCCTCCAGCGCCGGGCGGGACGAAGCCACCGTGCGCCAGAAGCTGGTCGAGACTGGCGCCGTCGATGTGATGATCGATATCCGGGGCAACTTCTTCTACACCCGCACCGTCCCCTGCCAGCTTTGGTTCTTCGACCGGGCCAAGGAGCGGGACGAGGCGCGGCGCGACCATGTGCTGATGCTTGATGCACGCAGCATCTTTCGCAAGGTTTCGCGCTCGGTCTGCGATTTCAGCCCGGAGCAGCAGAAGAACATCGCCGCCATCGTCTGGCTCCATCGCGGCCAGCAGGATCGTTTCCTGAAGCTGGTGGAAACCTATCTGGCCCGGGCGCTCACCGAGGGTGAGGCGACAAAACCCGCACTCACCGCCTACGAGGAGGCTCTGGGCACCCTGGCCGACCTGATGGAGCCCTTCGCGAAGGTAAAGCGGAAGGTTGACCCGCTTGCCGAGCCGTGGGCTGAATTGACCAGCGCCCAGGCAACCCTGACGGCCGACATCGACGCCTTTGTCGCAGAAGCGGCGGCACGGGGCAAGGGCTGGCCGGATGCCGGACGCGACAATGCCGGCCTGCACGCGGCGCGGACGGCGCTGCACCCGCTGGCCGAGCGTTGCCGGGATCTGACCAAGCAAATCGATTTGGCGGCGAAGCTGGCGGGGCGGGTGATCGACATCGCCGTCAAGGAGCTTGCCGCGCGGGATTCGGATTCCTGGGCCAATGCCGAGGTGAACCGGACGCGCAAGGCGCTGGACGAGGCGCGGGCAGCGGCGGTCGAGGCGCTGCGCCAGACCCGCTATTTTATCAAGCAGGCAGAATGGTTGCAGGACCGTTTCCCCGACGCGGTGCTGCGCGATGTCGAGGGGCTGGTGAAGCAGGTCGATCGGGCGACTATCGCAGCCCATGATTACAGTCTGACCCCCGGACGCTATGTCGGCGTGGCCCCGGAAGAGGTGGACGAGGCGTTCGACTTCGAGGAAGCGCTGCGGGCCATCCACATCGACTTGAAGGGGCTGAACGAGGAGGCGGTGGACCTGGCGGCGCGGATTGCCCGGAACTTCGAGGAGTTGGGGGCGTGAATTGGCCGAAGATCACAATCGATGAGATAACAGAAGTTGTGACCAAAGGCACGACCCCGACGACATATGGCATGCCCTTCACTGAAAGTGGTGTCAATTTTATTAAGGCTGAAGCCTTGAATGGCGACAGTTCTTTGGACATATCCGGATTTACCTATGTCGATGAAACCACCCACGAAGCACTAAAGCGCTCGATCCTTCATGACAAAGATGTGCTCTTAACAATTGCGGGCGCACAGGTCGGGCGGTGCGGTCTTGTTCGCAATGAGCACCTTCCAGCCAACACAAACCAAGCTGTCGGGATTATGCGCGTCAACAAGGCCAAAGCCGACGCACGCTTTGTATATTACCACTTTAAAAACCCAAGAACATTTCAGAAGTGTCAAGGCCTCGGTGGGCAGGCAGCGCAACCAAACATCAATCTGACAGTGCTTAAGGGTTTTTTGATCCAACTACCCGACCTGCGAGTGCAACGCCAGATAGCCGACATCCTCTCTGCCTACGACGACCTGATCGAGAAAACAACCGACGGCGGATTGCGTTGTTGGAGGAGGCGGCGCGGCTGCTCTACCGTGAATGGTTCGTCCACTTCCGCTTCCCCGGCCACGAACACGTCAAGATCATCGACGGCATCCCCGAGGGGTGGGAGCGCCGGATGCTGATCGACTTAGTCGATGTCGTCAAAGACACGGTTAAACCCGCAGATTTCGCCGAAGACGATATCCACATCGGCTTGGAGCACATTCCTCGCCGATCCTTCACCTTGGCGGAATGGGAGACCACAGAGGAATTGGCGAGCGGCAAAACTCGATTTGCGGAGGGCGACATCCTCTTTTGCAAGATTAGGCCTTATTTTCATAAGGTGGGCTTCACGCTGCGATCAGGGCTGGCCTCGTCCGACGCGATCGTCTGGCGCGTGAAGGAGAGCGAAGATTGGCCGCTGGTCGTCTGCACCACTTCCAGCGACCATTTCGTGGCTGTCGCCTCGAAGACCGTGCGCGAAGGCTCCAAGATGCCGCGCGCTGACGAAAAGGTATTGCTGGGGTATTCGATCCCAAAGCCGCCAGAGGGGCTGCTTTCCGTATTCAACAACACCATCCTATCCGTTACTCAACAATGTAAAACCCTCGCGCTTCAAAACCGAGCCCTTGCCCAAGCCCGCGACCTTCTCCTGCCGCGCCTAATGAACGGGGAGATCGCGATATGATTCCCGATCCGGAGCACTGACGACATGGCGGTGACCGGCATCAACAGCGAGGACCGGCTGGTGCAGGCGACCTTCGCAGAGCATCTGGAAAAGGTGTTGGGCTGGGACTCCGTCTACGCCTGGAACGACGAGACCTTCGGGCCGGGTGGCACGCTGGGACGGACCAGCACCAGCGAGGCGGTGCTGACCCGCGATCTGCGCGCCGCTCTGGTGCGGCTCAATCCCGATCTGCCGGCCTCCGCCATTGATGAGGCCCTGCGGGCGCTGACCGTCCAGGATTTCAGCCGCTCGATGGTCCAGCACAACCAGGATTTCTTCCGGCTGATCCGGGGGGGCGTTCCTGTCCATTACCGCGATGCCTCGGGTCGCCTGCGTGAGGCCCGCGCCCGCGTGATCGATTTTGACAATAGGCCCTTGCCCAATGGCACGCCCTCGAATCGCTTCCTCGCCGTGCGCGAACTGAAGCTGACCGGCCTGCGCACGCCGAATTACAACCGCCGCGCCGATCTGGTCTGTTTCGTCAACGGCCTGCCGCTGGTCTTCATCGAGTTGAAGGCCGTCTATAAGAACATCCGTGCCGGCTTCGACGGCAACTTGAAGGATTACATGGACGAGAACGTCATCGCCCATGCCTTCCATCACAACGCCTTCCTGATCGTCTCTAACGGTGATCGTGCCCGCTATGGCTCGATCACCAGCGCCTGGGAGCATTTCTACGAATGGAAGCGCCTGGACGAGACCGACAAGGGGCGGGTGGATGCCGAAGTTCTGCTGAACGGCATGCTGGCCCATGACCGGCTGCTGGATGTCGTCGAGAATTTCATCCTGTTTGACGAAAGCAAGGCTGGCGCGACCCGCAAGGTGGTGGCGCGCAACCATCAGGTTCTCGGCGTCAATCGTGCGGTGGTCTCAGTTGCCTATCAGGAGGAGCTGAAGCGCGAATTCCCACCGGAAACGCGGCTCCGACATCGCGTGATCGAGCTGCCGCTGGAAAGCCGCGCCATCGCCGACCAGAAGCGGCTTGCGACTTCGGACCAGGAGGGTATGCCCGCGCTGCCGTCCTTCATCCCCGAAGGTCCGGTGGAGATCATCGAACGGGCGCACCCAGATCTCGGTCGGTTGGGGGTGTTCTGGCACACCCAGGGCAGCGGCAAGTCCTATTCCATGGCCTTTTTCGCTGAGAAGGTGCGCCGCAAGGTGCCGGGCAATTTCACCTTCCTGCTGATGACTGATCGTCTTGATCTTGACAGCCAAATTTACGGGACTTTCGTCGGTTGCGGGATCGTCAATGACAAGGCCGCCCGCGCCGAGACCGGCCGCGATCTTGAAAAGTCGCTGAAGGAAAATCACCCCTATGTTTTCAGCTTGATCCATCGCTTCAATCAGGATGTGAAGCCGGATCAGCCTTACAGCCTGCGCGACGACATCATCGTGATTTCCGACGAGGCGCACCGAACCCAGGCCGGCCGGTTGGCCCGCAATATGCGCTTGGCTTTGCCCAACGCCGCCTTCATCGGTTTCACCGGAACGCCCCTGTTCAAACAGGACGAGATCACCAAGCGCATCTTCGGCGATTACGTCTCGTGCTACGACTTCAAGCGCTCGGAAGAAGACGGCGCCACCGTCAAGCTGGTCTACGAAAACCGGGGCGAGAAGCTGGGCGTGGCCCGCCTCGATTTGAACGACCGCATCGCGGAAAAAGTTGAACAGGCGGACCTTGACCCCGACCAAACGGCGCTACTGGAAAAGCTGCTGGGCAAGGATTACGAGGTCGTCACCGCCGACGAACGGCTCGACAAGATCGCGGCGGATTTCGTCGAACATTGCGCCACCCGCTGGGAATCCGGCAAGGCGCTGTTTGTCTGCATCGACAAGATCACCTGCGCCCGCATGGTTCAACGGATCGTGCCGCGCTGGCAGGCCAAGGCGAAACAGGTTCGGGCCGCGGCCGCCGCCAAGAAATCCGAAGCGGCGGCGACCGCCGACCAAGGCATGCGCGCGGCCCTGACCGAAGCGGCGGATAGGCTCAATGCGCAGGCGGACTGGCTGGACGAGACGATCGTCGAGATCATCATCAGCGAGGCGCAGAACGAGGTCGCCGATTTCCAGAAATGGGGCTTCGACATCATCCCGCACCGCGCCCTGATGAAACAGGGCTTCGGCACCGCCGACGGCCAGCGGGTCGATGTCGAAACCGCCTTCAAGAACCCCAAGCACCCGTTCCGCGTGGCCATCGTCTGCGCCATGTGGCTGACCGGCTTCGACGTGGAATGCCTGTCCACGCTCTACATCGACAAGCCGATGAAGGCGCACACCCTGATGCAGGCTATCGCGCGGGCCAACCGGGTCTATCCCGGCAAGGATTTCGGTCTGATCGTCGATTACAACGGCATGCTGAAGAGCCTGCGGGAGGCGCTGGCGCAATATGCGCTGGGTGACGATGGAACGGGGGAAGAGGAGGTCGTGGCGCCGATCGAGGAACGGGTGCAGGCCCTCTTGGAAGCTATCGAGGCGACCGAATCCCATCTGCGCAGCCTGGGCTTTGATCCCACAACGCTGATCGGCACAAAGGGATTTGCCTGCATCAAGGGGCTCGCTGACGCGGTCGAGGCCGTTTACACCACCGACGAAGCCAAGCGGCGATTTGAGATCCTGGCGCGACAGGTGTTTATCCGCTTCAAGGCCCTGCTGATGGAGCCGTCGGCCTTCGCCTATGCCGAGCGTCACGACAATATTGAAGCCATTTACAAGAAGCTGAGCGAGCGCCGCGACACGGCGGACGTGACCGAGTTGCTGAAAGAATTACACCGAATCGTCAACGAGGCGATTCGAACCGACGAGGTCGGCGACGATCAGGCCGAGGGCCTGATCTTCGATCTCAGCCAGATTAACCTGGAGCGGTTGCGCGACGAGTTTGCCAAGAAGGTCAGGCGCAAGGCGACAGCGCTTCAGGACATTCGGGACATCGTCGAGGCAAAGCTGGCGGCGATGCTAGCGCGCAATCCTATGCGCATGGACTACCAAGTGAAATACGAGGAGATCGTCGCCGACTACAATTCGGAGAAAGACAGAACGACCATCGAGGAGACCTTTCGGCGACTTATGGAACTCGTCAACAGCCTGGACGAGGAGCAGATGCGAGCTACCAGGGAGGGCTTGGGCGAGGACGAACTGGCCTTGTTCGATCTGCTTCAGAAGGATGGTCTTGATAAGACTGCCCGCGAACGGGTGAAGCAGGCCAGCCGCGACTTGCTCGCTTCGGTTAAGGTGCGGCTGGCGGAACTCGATCGGTTCTGGGAGAAGGAGCAGACCAAGGCGGATGTTGAGGTCTTCATCCTGGACAAAGTGTTCGCCAGCCTTCCGACTCCGCCCTTCACGCCCGAGGAAAAGAAACTCGTCGCCGGAAACGTCTATGCCCATGTCTGGCAGCAGGCGATGAACGGTAGTTTCGCCAGGGCGGCATGACCATGGGCATCAATCTCGTCATTGCTGTAACCGACGGAGACTGGTTTGAGACGCTGCGCCAGCAAGCGAATCTGAGCGAGGTAAATTTCTGGGCGCCATCGGCGGCAAATTTCCGCGCCCTTCAGCCTGGTGATATGTTCCTGTTTAAACTTCACGCGCCGCGCAATTTCATTGTCGGGGGCGGCATCTTCGCTTACGCCAACGCGCTGCCCTGTTCCCTCGCCTGGGAGGCGTTTCGCGAAGCGAATGGGGCGCGATCGGCGCAGGAAATGCGTACTCGTATCGCCCGTTATCGCAAGGCGGATCCGAGCGACAGAAGCGATTTCGAGATCGGCTGCCGTATCCTGACCCAGCCATTTTTCTTCGAGGAACGCGACTGGATTGCCGTGCCGCCAAGCTGGGCGCCGAATATTGTCTCGTTCAAGACATACAATACGAACAACGCCGAAGGATTGGAGTTATGGGAAACGATTAACGACCGTTTGACCCGTCCGCCGGTTCCAGGCTTGGCCGAGGCACCAGCCCGTTTCGGCGAACCCCACCTTATCCGACCTCGGCTTGGACAAGGCGCGTTCCGGGTGTTGGTGACGGATATTTATCACCGGCGCTGCGCGGTGACCCAAGAGCGCACTCTCCCGGCGCTTGAAGCCGCGCACATCCGCCCTTATGGCGATGGCGGAGATCATGAGGCGCGGAATGGTCTTCTGCTGCGGCGCGACATTCACAGCCTGTTCGACGCTGGCTATGTAACCGTTACGCCCAATCATCACTTCGAGGTCAGTCGGCGCATTCGGGAAGAATTCGATAACGGCAAACACTATTACGCCCTTCACGGCAATTTGATTGACATGCCTCAGGACGCAAGTCAGCGCCCTGATCCCCTTTCCTTGGCGTGGCATAACGAGAATTGTTACAGGGGGTAAGATGCCTGCCTTTTTCCGCTTTATCGGCATCGACTATTCCGGCGCAGAGACGCCCTCCGCCAGCCTGAAGGGCTTGCGCGTCTATCAAGCCGAGGGAGATGCGGTTCCGACCGAGGTGCCGCCGCCGCCATCCCCCAGGAAATACTGGACGCGGCGCGGTATCGCCGAATGGCTGGTGGAGACGCTGGCCAGAGACGTGCCCACGTTGGTCGGCATCGATCACGGCTTCTCGTTCCCGCTACGCTATTTCGAGGTTCATCAGCTTCCCCCCGACTGGCCGACCTTTCTCGAAGATTTCCAGCGACATTGGCCAACCGACGAGGACATCTACGTCGATTTCGTTCGCCATGGCGCGGTCGGAGACGGGGCATCCCGCCAGGGCAACGCTCGCTGGAGGCGCTTGACCGAGGAACGGGCCGGCGGAGCCAAATCGGTTTTTCATTTCGACGTGCAGGGATCGGTTGCCAAGTCCACCCATGCCGGGATTCCCTGGCTGCGCTTCATCCGACGACACTTTGGTGCCCGCGTCCATTTCTGGCCGTTTGACGGCTGGGAAATCCCGGCCGGGCGTTCCGCCATTGCTGAGGTCTATCCCGCGCTGTGGAACCGCAGCTTTGCCTGCGAGGACCGCACACCCGACCAGCACGACGCCTTCACCATCGCCGCCAGGCTGTCGCACGCCGACCGCAACGGCACCCTTGCTGAGCTTTTTAATCCAGCCCTTAACCCGCCCGAACGCGCTGTTGCCCAGGTAGAGGGCTGGATTTTGGGTGTAACCTGATCGGATATTGACCGTTGAATTCGCGCCCAGACTCTTTTCGCGCCCGCCTAAATTGGCGAAAAGGTCAACAGCTTTGCGCCACGTAACATATTGAATTTACACGAAATACAAATCATGTACCTTTCCGACAAGGTCAACAGCCTTTGGAGAAAACGGGCCACAGAGAAGGGATTTTGGGAGAAAACGGGGCCGAACTGACCCGCCAAGGTCAACGGCCACAACCCAGAAACTGTGCCAATGCTGAGCTTTTCAGGCCCCCACGGGCAGGCCAGAGAATGTCTGGAAAAAGATATTGGCGGAGGGAAGGTTGCTGGAATTGAACCTTCTCTGCGTGCCGGGAGATTGGCAGCTGGTAGCAGTTGAAAGTTCCACATGGTCCGTCTCGCAAGAAGTCAAGCCAGTCCCAACCATTACCCTTCACCGACCCGTCGTCCGTCAGGTCCCGACGCCCTATCCTCAGGACCTGCGATTACGGATTCTTCAAGGAACCGTCGTCCGAGAAATGGGCAACGAGAATTTTCTCCAGGTCCCAAAGATCGCCGTCTTCGAAAACGATGCGAATGAGGTCGTTGGGGTTGCACTGTGCGACAAGGGTCTTGATTTCTCCCGCCTCGCGAAGAATTTTCGAGACTCGCCGAGCGACGGTGTCGGAACCGGTCGCCATTTCGCGAAACTTGTCCGCATGGGACTTGATCTCAAGGGCCAGGCAGCGGAAGAAGACGTTTCTATCGCCGGCGAAATAAGCGTCGGTCAGGGTCGAGATGAACTTCCTGACGGTTTCCTTGTCGTCTTGGACACTGGACAGCAGATCGGTCAGCAACTGCGTGGCCGTCATGCTAAGATCGTTGAGCGCCAGCGTCAGCAACTCGGCCAGCGAGCGCATGCGGTCGATGCTTTGTACGGAATCGCTGGCAACGACCGGCGCCAGCTTTTGGGCCGACAGGGCCAACTCGCGCGAGATGTCCCGCGACATGCCGCCTTGCGAGCGCAATTCCTCGATGATGGCTTGACGACTATCGCGCGTGGCGTCGACCAGCAGGGTGGCAGCCTTCTCCTGCGCCTCGATCTGGGCTTCGCGGCTTTCCCGAATGGTCTGGCTGATCAGGGCAAGTGCCTCGGTGGCAATACCGTCGTGCTGGGACAGTTGGCCGACATCCGTCCGCAGACTATCCACGCGGATGGTTACCTGCGTGATGACAATGACAAGACCAAAAAAAATCAGAGGCAATGCAACGACAAGCAGAATAATAAAGAACTCATGCGGCATCAAATACATAATATTTTCCCAGCCGCTGTATACAGAAATATAAGCCGCGCAAACAAACAGCCAGAGCGCTGAAATCGCCATGAAAACGCTTCTGTTCTTTCCATTGAAGGACAGGAGCGACTTTTTCGACTTGTCATGCATGGTAAACTCCGCAGGTTACTGAAAGCAAGCGCACACACCCCGGCCCGAAAGGCGCCCCTTCTTTGGCCCCCCCCTAGGCGGAAGAAAGGCCAATCGCCCCCGATCACGAGATCGATAAAGACCCCAACGCTCCAACGTCAATGGATTATCCCGCGATTTGGCCGCTTTGCAAATGATCTTTCCCCATGACTTGCTCTGATGCATCTCGTCGCCGCAAGATTTCAAAAAAATAGTGGGTTTGGAATATATTTTTGTGCATATGTAGAGATTGTGATAATCTCTGACGCTGAAATTCAATTCTTGACTTGGGGAGGGGAGAAGTGGCCTACTCGAAAGAAATCAGCCGTGACAGCCGGGGGGTTTTCCTGTTTCTGGTCGATCAGTCGCGCTCCATGAACAAGCCTTTCGGCATCGACCCTGCGGGCAACGCCCTGACCCGCGCCGAGGCGGTGGCCAATGCCCTCAACGGCACGCTGGAAGAACTGATTAATCGCTGCATGCGCGACGAGGGGGTGCGCGACTATTTCGATGTCGGCATCATCGGTTACGGCAAGACGCGGCGCCCTGAATTCTGCTGGCGCAACAATCTGGCGGGCCGCAAACTGGTGCCTATTACCGAGGTGGCGGAGAATGCCGAGATCGTAGAGATGGATATCGCGACGGAAGTGCGCGGCCAGATCATTCACGAGCGGGTCGCCGTTTCGCGCTGGATCGACCCCATCGGCGTTGACAGCACCCCGATGAACGCAACCTTTTTGCTGGCCCAGGCGACGCTGGCCGAATGGATCGCCTGGAACCCCGATTCGTTTCCGCCCGTCGTCATCAACATCACCGACGGCATGGCCAATGACGTCAACAGCGACCAGGAACTGCTGAGGACGGCCAGGAATCTGACCAATCTCGGCACCAGCGATGGCAAGGTCCTGCTGATCAATTGCCATATTTCAGGCGGCGACGAAGCGTCGGTCTTGTTTCCCTCCACGCCCGATGAGTTGCCCAATGACGCCTATGCCAGATTGCTTTTCGAGATATCGAGCGAATTGTCGCCCCGTCATCGGGCGGTGATCGAGGAAGTTCACGACCGGACGCTAGCACCCGATGCGCGCCTCAAGGGCATGGCCTATAACGCCAATGCGGTGGCCCTGCTGACCTTGCTGGACATCGGAACGCGTCAAGCCATCAATGTTCAGCCCGCACGTTCCTCTCTGGTCGAGCCCTTCTCGCCAGGCGAGCTGTCTTCGGCTTCGGACATCGCGGGCGACAGTTATGACGATGGCGACTTCGCGGAATCGGAACTGCTGGACAAGGCATCGTGATTTCCGGGCAGACTTCCTGGCCGAGTTGCTCGGCCAGGGGACGCTCTGTCGCCAAACCTCGTAACGACAGCTTTTCCAGCGGTGATCAGGTTGTCTGGCGGCAGAACGAAGACAAGTTTCGTCTGCATAGGTCCAGAGGCGGCCTGCTGGCGGCTGTTTCCGACGGCGCAGGCGGCACGGGGATGTTTTGCGGGGCCTGGGCCGAAACGCTGGTCAGCCGTTTGCCGGGAAGGCCCATTGCCGGAATAAACGAGCTTAATCGCTGGCTGGACGGCTTCTGTCTCTCCTTTCGCAGCGATTATGCCCAGCGGGCGAAAAGCCAGCCGGTCAAGCATGCCAAGTTCGTCAAGGAAGGTTCGTGCGCCACGCTGGCCGCCTGCTGGCTGAGCTTCCTGCGCGGCCGGGCGGTGATGCGCTGGCTGGGCTATGGCGACAGCCAGATCATGGTGTTCGACCGAGCGGGACCCCGCCCCGTTCTGACGACAAGCTATCCCTCAACCCTTTCCGACTTGGGCCGGACACCCGCCCTGCTCAATTGGAAGGACCTGCCCGACAAGGCCAAGCTGTCAACCAGGGTGGTAACGCTGCCTGCCCGCGCCACGATCGCCGTGGCCTCCGACGGGATCGGGCAATATCTTCTGCTGCGCTATCTCGCCTTGCATGCGCCAGGCGCGAGCAATTCGAAAATGGCCGAGGCGTTCTCGCGTCTTGCCGAGGGCGACAGCAAACTTGGCGATGCCATTCGCGCCCAGCGCAAACAGGCGCAGGAGCCCTTCGCCAGGGTTCTGGACGCCTTGCGCCAAGCCCTGAAATCGGACCAGGCTTTCTTGGCCTATGTCCGCGCCCGCCACAGGGAAGGGCTTTTGGCAAATGACGATGCGACTTTGTTGCTGATCGACATCGACACGACCGAGCCCCCGCAGATGGCAGGATCGGGCACAAGACAGCCCCTCAGGGGCTCAACAGGATGAACCTACAATGACCTATCCTCTGATCAATGACTATAAGCATGCCGTGGTCAATCCGAAGGGACGCTTCGTCTCTCTGGACATCTCGCCCTTGCGCGATTCCAGGAACGCCCCCATTTTGCTGGCGGGAAATTTCGCAGGCGTCTTCAAGGTGCAAGACGCAAAGGGCCAAGTGTTGGCCCTGAAATGCTTTACCCGCGATATCGCCCATCTGACCCGGCGCTATCAGGTCGTGGCCGATTTCATCCGAACCGCCCAGTCGCCCTATTTCCTGCCGATGAAATTTCATCCCGAGGAAATCTTCATAACCTCCACGACCGCTCCTCATCGGGATTATCCCGTGGCTACCATGCCCTGGCTTGAGGGCAGAAGCCTGGGGGCTATGACCGAGGCCTTGTGCGCGGCAAAAAAGCGCCAGGCCCTGGCTGGTCTGACCATCGCCTGGAGCCGCTTGTGCCAAGACCTGCTCAAGCGCGGCATCGCGCATGGCGATTTGAAGCACGACAATGTTTTCGTAAGCTCGACCGAGGGCAAGCTGAAACTGCTCGATTACGATTCGATGTATCTACCCAAGCTGAAGGGGCTTTCCTCGCCGGTTTTGGGCAGCGTCAATTTTCAGCATCCGCTGCGCAACACCAAGCATTTCGACGAGACCATCGACCATTTTTCCATGCTGGTCATTCTGCTCTCGCTGCGCGCCCTTGTTTTCGAACCGGAACTGTTCGCGCAGTATCACAACGGCGAGAATCTGATCTTTAGCCGCGAGCATTTTCTGACGCCGGAAAGCGCTTCCTTGGTCGCTCGTCTGTCCAAAAGCCCGGATATCTTCGTGCGCGATTGGACTGAGGCCCTGGTCAAGGCTTCCAAGTCCCGTGCAATCAGCGTTCCGGGTCTAGCCGCCATGCTGAAGACGGCCACCAAGCTCGATGCCACCCCAGCCCAGTCGCGGCATACAGGAATTCTATCGTTCTTTTCGTAAACGGGCAGGCCGTCAGGCCTCGGCCAGAGGCGGCGCCTCGGCGTCTTGGTTCTCTGCAAGCTCGGCTTCGCTTGGAATGTCATCCGTGGGTTTTGGTTTTTCGAAAAGCCCCCATGTCACATCGCCCAAGCCAGAGCAGGCGGGACATAACACAGTCCAGGCTGATAAAGACGCCTTGCAATGCCCGCAATGCCAGCCGTAATCCTTGGCTGCATGCTCGGACTTGTGACGCCATCTGCCGACAGCCGTCGCGTCGCCGGTCTCCTGCTCTTCGATTTGAGCCAGCAGGGCATAAGCTTTCGCCGAGGGTTCGGACTTCACCGCCGCGATCAGATGTCGTCTGGCCCGCCCCCAGACCTTGGCATGGCAGGCAGCCTCGCCCAGAGCCAGTTCGCTCTGCGGGTCTCCTGGGCCTTTCTGAACGAGATCTTCGATGCGCTTGAGACGATCCTCTGCCGTCGCACCATGCGCCAGCTCCTCCTGGCGTTCCAGAAGGGGATAGGCCGGATGCCTGTGGCAAGCGTCCTTCAACAAATTGCCCAGCTCGTCAGGCTTGCCTTGGCTGGACAGGATTTCGGCCATGAAAAGAGTCGCGGGAATGAAGGCCGATGACTCGTGTTGTGCCGCCGCCTCTTTGGCCAGGGCCAGGGCTCGCCCCGGGTCGGCGGTCTGCGAGGCCATGGCCTGCGCCAGAGTGATGCCTGCCTTCAAGCGCAAAGCGGCATCCGGCACTTTGCCCTTCTGCGGAATGGCCGAAGCGATCACGTCCTGGGCGCCATCCCAATTTTCCTCCCGCACCAGTTCGGTCAGCCTCGTTGTATCGACAACCAGCATTTCCGGTGCTGGCGGCGCTTCGGAAGGAACATCCTGCGGTTCGCGCTTCACTGGCTTTGGCGAAGGCTCGGGGGCTGAAAAGTCAGCAGGCGACAAATGACGCGCTGCCAGCCTGCCCCTTGAGGGGCGGGGTGGGGCATTTCCCTGCAGTTTTCGCCACCAGGAGCTATCCTCCTTGGCCCGCACGGACTCCCTCGCTGCACCGTCGTCCAGCGAAGGCTCTCCCACATCGGCGGGCGGAAGCGGCATGAACGAAGCCAAGAGCTTGGCCAACTCCCGGCTTTGCAGCAATTGAGCTGCCTGTCCGGCGAGACGCCGTCCTTCGCGAATCTGGCCGACCGAAGCGGCCTCGAGAGCGCCGATCAGTGCCGCCAGACCCGCGTCCTGATCCTTGACGCGCCTGGCCAACAAAGCGCGGCTGCGCATTTTGCCCAAGGAGAAGACAAAACGGAAGAGCGAGGAGGTGAAGGAAATTAACAAGAACAGAGCGAGCAGAAATAGCAGCAGCACCAGCATGGTCGTCTCGACCTGCCAGCCCATCCAATCGATGCTGATGGCGCCAGGATTGGCAACCAGCCAGAGGGTTGCTGCGGCAACCAAGCCGGAGAGAATCAGCAGCAGGATCAATCGGAAGAGCATGGATCAGTCGCCGCTTTCATTGGCGGCCGTGATGGCTGCCGAGAGAATTTCCGAAAGCGCTCTGTCGGCATTGATTCGCGTCACCGCTGCTTGCATCCAGGGCAGCATTGCATTGGCCGCAGGCCCCTGAAGCAGCCTGAGGGCATCGACGCAGCCGATCAGATCGCCCTCTGCCATCAGCTTTTCAGCGCGCCTGAGGGCGTCGCCGTTGCCGTCGCCGCTGCCATCGGTCCTGCGCACGGTGATGGCGGAAGAGAATATCTGGGAGACGCGGCCCTCCAGCCAGTTGCTGCCCAGTTGCGAATTGGCCGCCAAGGCTGCGGATGCGCTTGGCTTGTAGCGTTCCATCAGCACAGCGCGGGTGGGAATTCCCGTCTGCGAAAGCGGGGCCAGAAATTCAAGCGCATTGGCGAATTTGCTCGGACCCAGCGAGCGCGCGACCTGCAATTCGGTCTCGAAAGGCGTCCCCCTGTCGACGGATTCCCGCAACTGGCGGGCGGCCAGCAGGAGCAGCGATCCCCTCGCCACGCGCTCACCCTGCCTTTTGCGCAAGTCATCCGGCTTTTCCGCCGGGCTGGCAACATTTGCGGGCATCTCTGCCCCACCAGCCTGGAAAGCCTTGTCTGCAGGCAAAGCCGGCGCCAGGGCGGCCAGGGGCTTTGGTGGCAATTCCTTGCTATCCTCTTGAGTGCGCTGCCGTGTCGCCTGCCTCAACTGCGCCTCGACCAAAGCCAGCCGCTGCTCGGCCTGTTCAAGCCGGATGGCCGCCGAGGACAGGGCAGCCTCAAGCATGGCGGCGCGCTCAGAAGATGCTTCAGGCGGCGGCAAGGTTTGGACGGGCCTAGCAAGGGAAAAAGATGAAGCGGAAAGCCAGCCCAAGAGGGGCTCCGCATAGGGGCGAATTTCCGTCCAAGCGGCAGCCCCCCCCATCAGCATCAGAAAAAGGACGATGAGGACAAGGCGTCCCGATCCGCCGCCGGACTTCCTTCTGGGCCGTTCTCCTGCCCGGGCATCGGTGCGCGATGCCCGGCTGGGAGATGAGGCGGTTTTATCGAGTGTCTCTGTCATTCCAGCCACCTTGCCCGAGGGTTATAACACGGGCGAAGGGATAAGAGCCATAAGCGAAGCCGCTCATGTGCCAGCCAAAGGAAAAGTCACCAAGCCCCTTAAGGAGGGGGCTTCGGCGCCTTTCCGATTTGTTGGGAACGCCTTAGAGCGGATTAACATTTTAATCCGTGCCACAAAGTGACTCGGATTAAAACGATCGCGCACTAGATGCGTGCCGAGACGTAGCTGATCAGCGGCAGTTCCCAGGCCCTTCCGAAAACCACGGACAGCAGGCCCAGCGCCGAAAAGGCCACGACGGCCATGGTGGAAAGCCCGAAGACCCACTTGCCCAGAAGCGGAACGTGAAGGGCGAAAATCGCCAAAGCGCCCCACATCCAGATGACCAGTCCCTGCTTGGCATGAAAAGAGACAAACTCGTCGTCGCGCGAAACCAGAAGCGGAACAAAGCACAAGATTCCCAAATAGCTGAGGGCGGCAAGAAGCTTGCTCTTCACTTCCCTTGGCGCCAGTACGAATGCTTCCGTCATGATCCTCTATCCCCTGCTGTTAGGCGTCTCTGCAACTCAAGCCATGGCTTGGCGCAGCTCGATTTCCTCGTCGGACTGTTCCTGTTCGGCCTTGCGGCTGCGCAGATAGGCATAAGCGGCGGCGGCAGCGGCAAGACCCAGGAAGATGGGGCCCCAAGCGCCCAGACCCAAACCGAGGCCTAGGCCCAGCCCCTTTCCGGCAACGGCGGTTCCGCCCGCCGCGCCAACGGCCGATTTGGCAGCAAGACCAGCGGTACCTTTCGCCGCCGCAGTTTGCCCGGCTCCCGTCTTCAAGGCAACACCCAGTCCCTTGGCCTGTCCGGCTCCGGCAGCCGCCTTTGCTGCCCCGCCCTTTGCGACGGCACCCTTGGCCCCGGTCGCCTTGGCGGCCACGGCTTCATTCTCGATCTCTCCTGCCATGGCGGCGGGCACCGCGGGAGAAACGCCCTGAGCGATGGGTGGGCAATTTACGGCAGGTGTGATCATCTCTCGTTTCTCCCCTAAGGATAATGCCAACAAGCTTATCATATCAGCCATGCCCTGATAGCACGGCCTGGACAATCGAGCAACCCTGACACATAGGAAAAATACTAACTACCGATCAGATATGGATTTTGTGACGAGAACCGGGCGGACGGGGGCCCTATCCTGGGGTTGGCGTTTTTGGCCACAGGCGAAATTACCTGCAGCAACCGTCCGGCTTCTGGTATAATTTCTGGCAATGCACCGATTGGGCGCGAACGGTCGCCAGCTTGCAGTTAGCGACATCGCGACGGGAATGAGATTATCGGGCCTAAGGGCCTGGGGTTAGGTGAGACATGAAATGGGATGCCCTGCTGGAAGTCGGTGTGCCTTCGATTGACGAGGACCATCGGGATATTGTGGCCTGGGTATCGGATTTGCAGGAAATGGGCGACTATTCCTTTCCGCACAGAACCCTGGTGTCCGTTTTCGATTCCCTGGTCGATTATGTTTCGATTCACTTCAGGCGCGAAGAAAGCGCCATGGCGGCCTGCTCCTTTGCCGGGCTTGAATCGCATCGCAAGGAGCATGAGGCGTTCGAGCAGATCATACAGAATATCCATAGTCAGTTGCTGGGGAATGCGGACTTCATCTTCGAGAAGGCGACATTCGACTTCATCTTCGACTGGCTGCTGTCGCATATCACGCAGGTTGATGTTCAGATGGCTTCTTCGGTTCGAGGCAGCAAGGCTGCAATCGAAGCCGCGGATAAATTTCCCGGCGTGTCCATCAAGGCACCGTCTCACATCTAGAGGTCCGATTCAGGCTGGGGGCATAAGTCTTGGCCCTGGTACCCCGATTCAAAAATGATTAGACTTGGGGGCGGGGATCGCCAGAGTAATCGCCTGATCTTGCGTAATATCCCCCGATATGGATGCGTTCCTATCTGTTGTGGAGTTTGGCGCTAAATGCACACGGCCAAGTCACTTGGCGATCTTGTCGCAGCGTATCTGGGCCAAGCCGAGGTTGCTGTTGCGCTTTTTGACGAATGCGGACGAATTCTGCGGGCCAACGTCAATTTAGAGCGCTTGCTGGGATGTCGGGGCGGCCAGCTTTTGCAGGCAAACTATTTCGAGCTTTCGCACCCAGACGACCGTGAAAGCGAGCGCGCGGCTTTTTCGACGCTGACGGACGAGGGGCAGCAAACCTACGCGCTGGAAAAGCGCCTGCTGCTGGGCGAGCATGATTTGGCGCATTACCAGGGCGTGCTGCATGTGGAGTGCATGGTCACGCGCTACCGCTATCAGGAGAAGATGATCTTACTGGCCCTCATGCAGGAGATGAAAATCTATCGGCACTTCAAGACGCGGCATATCTAGACATGAGTCTGAGCTTCAGCCTTGCTGCGATTCGCATGTTGCTGGGAGAGGCCAATCCCAATGTGCGCAGCAGCCTGCGCACATCCTTGTTCCGCCACGGCCTGCGCGGCATACAAGATAGCGCCTCGGCGTTGCGTTCGCACGAACTGCTGGGAGAGCAGCCTTTCGATCTTGTCGTTCTCGACGCGAATATGGAGGACTCGGACGTCTTGGGAATCGTCCGGCTGGTTCGAGAGCATAGGCTTAGCAAGGACCCCTTCGTCAACGTGATCCTGATTGCCGATCCCCCTCATCCGGATATGGCCCGCCTCCTTGTCAATGCGGGCGCCGATGCCGTTCTCATCAGGCCCATCTCGGTTCAGGTTCTGCACGCGCGGATCAATCTGCTGATCGAAAGCCGCAGACCCTTCGTGGTAACACAGAACTATATCGGGCCTGAGCGGAGAACCGAGCCGCGCCAGGGAGCCATGCTGGTTCCTGAAATACAGGTTCCCAGCAGCTTGAAAAACAGGGCATATGGCCGGACCGATGACGAGCTTCACATGAAGGCTGTTTCCACAAGTTGGGAAATTGTCAAAAAGATACGAGCCGAACGTTTAATTTATCAGATCGGCTGGCTGGCTAAGCGCATCCTGCCCGAGGCGGGAAAGGAAGATGTCCTGCATCCGCTTTCGCAGATCGCCATGCATTTGGTTTTCGCGTGCGACAGGCTGACCAATTGGGCCAATGACGTGGAGAACGAGGAATTCTATACGGTCTGCCGCAAACTCAAGGAGAGGGCAGAAACGGTTCAGCGCGCGCAGACACCCCCGGAGCAGCAACTGATTGCCGAGATGCAGGCCGACGCGGGCCGCCTCGAGGCCTTGTGGTCGAGACCTGCCGGTGACCCGCCGCCCGAGAGCTGAAACGAAAAACGGCCCCTGACGAGGGGCCGCTCTTCATGAGTGCGTGGCTGAGCCGGTCAGGCGATGTCTTCGATCGCCTCGTCATCCGCACCGGATGTGCGTGCCGCAATCTGGGCCTCGGTATATTCGACGGCCCGGTCCCAGGCATATTTGCCTGCGATGCCCGCAGCAACGGCAACGCCCAGCGACACCACCAAGCCGCCGCCGACGGCACCGGCCACGGCAGCGCTGAGGGCCGTCGCCAAGCCGGCGCCAACCGTTTCCTTGCCAGTATCGATAGCTGCTTCCTTGCTGCTGACTTTTCCGGCCTGCAGTAAGTGGAGATTCTTTGCCAGAGCAGCCGCCCCGCCAACGATTCCGCCAAGAACGCCGACACCGGGAAGCGATTTAGCCAGATAAGGCGCCAGATGAAAGGGCATGATCAATTCCTTATAAATTAAAAGACGTCACCTTATGCAACAGCCCGTAAATAGCACAACGAGCTGAAGGCAGGTCCGTCAGGGACGGTTGGAACTCTAGCATGGGCGAAGGTGGCTGAAAAGTCCTAACAGAGAACAGCTTCCGCTTGGTGAATCGCCCCGTCAGCATTTACGCTGACCCTGTTGGGGGAGAGGAGTGTAGACCCTGATGCCGAATTTGGAAGCAGAGGCGGAGGAAGACCTGTCGGCACCGGAGCGTTTGGGTGTCGACCCCATGCGTGACGTCCGTCGTATGCGCAGGCTGGCAACCGGTTTGCTGTGTCTTGTCGCCGTGATTTTTCTGATGGCCGCTCTGGGGGAAGAACGCTGGCCCTGGCTGGGCATCGTCCGCGCCTTTTCCGAGGCGGCCATGGTGGGCGCCATTGCCGACTGGTTTGCCGTCGTCGCCCTGTTTCGCCACCCCCTGGGCATACCAATTCCCCATACCGCGGTTATTCCCCGCAATCACAAGCGGATCGCCGCCGCCATCGGACGTTTCGTCTCGACCAACTTTCTGGCCTCGCAAGCGGTGGCGCGCCGCCTTGAGGAACTTGATGTCGTGGGCCGCCTGGGCCGCTGGTTGTCAGCACCAGAGAATGCAAGCCTGCTTGCGGAACGGCTGATGGTGCTGCTGCCGCCCGTCTTGGAAGTTATTCAAAGAGAGCATTTGCGCAAGACGGTGAATTCGATGTTTCGAAAGGGCATCGGCAAAGTCATCACCGCCCCCTTGCTGTCAAGCCTTCTTTCCGTGGCTGTGGCCCAGGGATATCACCAGTCGCTTCTGAACGAGGCCTTACAGGCCCTGGGCGACCTCCTGCGCGCCAAGCGCGGTTTTATCCGCAAGAAGGTGGCTGCAAAAAGCAGTTGGCTGCCTTTGTGGCTTGAGGAATCCCTGTCGGACCAGATCGCCGCAGGGCTTAACGAGGCGTTGGTCGAGTTGCGCTCTTTGGATCATCCCTGGCGCGCAGAATTTGAAAAGGCGACCCGGGAGTTCATTCATCGTCTGGACGCCACCCCTGAGTTCGAGGAACGAATTCATGCTGTCAAAACCCAGATCCTGAACGATCCGGCCATTGAGACGTATCTGGACGACTTGTGGAACGAATTGCACGATCAGCTTGCCACAAGTGCGGCGGAAAGCGGCAGGGGGCTTCGCGGAACCATTGAGGATTCCTTGCGTTCCCTGGGCGAGCGCACCGCCGCAGACATTACGTTTCGTGAAACGGCCAGCCGGTGGCTCAAGCGCGCCATCGAACAGTTCATGGTGCCGCGCCGCGAGATGATCGGCTCCTTCATCGCCGGAATGGTCATGCGCTGGCCCACGGAAACGCTGGTAAACCGGCTTGAAGCCCGCGTCGGCAAGGATTTGCAATATATTCGCATCAACGGAACGCTGGTGGGCGGCTGCGTTGGCTTGGTCATTTATCTGATCGGCGCTGTCCTCAAGCCCTGAGCGCTTTCAGCCCCGACTGGCGCCTTGCGCCGTCCGCCCACTTGGCTATGATTGGGCAAGAGCAAGCGTTCAGGTTGTTGCAACGATGGCTTTTCTCCCGTATGGGGGATGGGCAGCGCGGGGAAGTTTCCAGAAAAGATGATGACCGTTCCTTCAAGAATGGGTTCAAGCGGCGCCGAGCCCCTTCAAGCCAGCGATACGATAACAGCCCAGGCCCGCAGGGGCAGCCTTCGGCTTGCCCTCTGCCTTGGGCTGGCTTTCGCGCTGATCTGGGGAGCCCTGGTCTGGCGGGCGGACAGGATGGGCCAGGATGCGGCTGGAAAAGCGGCCCATCTGGCACAGAATTTGTCGATTGCCTTCGAGGAAAACATTGCCCGAACCATCGGCAATCTCGATCTGTCGCTTTTGCATGTTAGGCAGTCTTACGAGCGAACGCAGGGAAAGGGATTTGACGTCGAAGTCGAGCTTGAGCAGTTGCAGGCCATACAAGGCCTGGCCTCGCAGGTGGTGGTCATCGGCGAAGACGGGCTGGTCAGGCAAAGCAGCGGCGGGCCGCTGTTGGTCAAGGCCAATGTCAGCGATCAGGACTTTTTCAAGGCGCACAAAAACGGCGATTCCGACAAGCTTTTCATCGGCCGCACTCTGGCCGATGCCACCACCTTACGCCTGTCCGTGCCCTTCTCGCGCCGTCTGCGCAAGGCCGATGGCGGTTTCGCCGGAGTTTTGCTGCTGTCGGCCGAGTCTCATCTTCTGTCGGAGTTCTTCAAATCCGTTGATGTCGGCCCAGCCGGAACGGCCAGCGTGGCCGGGCGCGACAGCTATCTGCGCGCAGGCCTTGATCTTAACGCGGCCATCATAGATACGCCGATTCAAGACGGGCTATTATTTGCGCAACTGACTCAAAATCCGTCTGGGCAGTTCTTCGACGAAAAGGAAGGCGGGCGCGTGATCGCCTACAGGTCCTTGATGGACTATCCCCTGATCGTCGCTGTCGGCATTCCGGTCAGAGATATGTTGGATATTCTCGGCCAGGATATGCTCCCGGAGATTCTTGTCGGCCTGCTGCTCTCCGGTCTGCTGGGCGTTGTGGGCTGGGGGGCGGGCCAACGCCCTGCCCAGCGCGGGAAAGAGGCGCCTTTGCCCAAGGCGGGACCAGAGCGCTTCCACAAGACTCTGGATAGCCTGACCGAAGGGGTTGCTGTTGCCGGTCTGGATGGCAAGATCGTCTATGCCAATCCGGCCTGGCAAGTCCTGGCGCAGGAGAATCCCGCCCTTGGCGCCCTTGGCGAAGCGGCGCCTCAGGCTGATGACGCGCTGGGCCAAGCCATCGTTGAGGTGGCCTGGGGCCGCTCGTCTGGCCAGTCCGTCGATTATCCGACGCAGGGCGGAGAGGCGGCGAAAGTCTGGCGCCGATTGGATATCCTGCCTTTGTCCGGTGGCGGCGGCGCCTTGATGCGTCTGGCCGATATCAGCGAAAGTCGAAAATACGCCGAGGCCCAGCAGATTCTGGAAGCGCGGATCGCCCTTCTGTCAGAAGGATCGCTGACTTGGCACTGGGAGATGGGGCCGGACTACTGCTTTACATGGCTGTCGCAAACTTTTCAGGCGTTGACGGGGCAAGATCCGCGCACTGTCCTGGGCCGCCATGTCGAGGCGGTGACGGGCACATCCGCGCAAGAGGCCTTGACGGGATTGCTTGACGATTTTCTGGCCTATCGCAAAATTGCAGGCTTTGAATTCTCACTTCAAGACCGGCGCGGCGCCACGCGAACCTTTTGCTTAGGCGGCGAGCCGCTCTTCAATGCCAGCGGGCAATTCGCAGGCTATCGCGGCAGCGTCCGCGATGTCACCGAGACTAGGAACGCCCAGATCGAAAGGCAGCTTTTTCTAACCCGCCTCGAGGAGTTGGAGGAGCGCAACCACGCCTTGCTGAACATACCAGGCATTGCTGCAATTATCTTGGACGGCGAAGGCAGATTGGTGGCTTGCGGGGCGGCCTTTCTTGAATTGACCGGCCTGCCTGGCGAAACGGCGCTTGGGCGGCGCCTGACCGATTGGTGCCCAGAGCCATCAGCTCAAGAGGCCCGGGAGAAACTGGCGGCGTTGAGGAATACTCCCGGCTCGTTCGAAATGACGCTGCTCTGCGACGATGCCCGCGAGGCTGACATATTGGTGAGTGGATGCGCCGCTCAGATCGGTGGAACCGCCCTGATCATGATATCGATACAAGACCTAACGGACCTGAAGAGGGCGGAAGCTTCGCTTGATGCCGCCCAGGAAAAGATCGAAGTCCTTTCGACGGCCATGATGGATTTCCTGAAGGCGGCCGGGCGCGACATCCATACGCAGCTATACAGTATCCTGGATCTGGCGCATCTGGCCCTGGCCCGAAAGGAGATGGCGCCAGGAAGAGATGTCGTTCAAACGATGAAGAAGACGGCCAAGCGGCTGCTGGCCGTTACGGGCGGCCTTATGGACATGCCCGGCTTGCAGACAGGGCAGCTAGCCCCTGCCTGGGAACGCTTCGATCTGGAACGGCTGATTGGCGAGGCGGTTGCTTTGGCGGCGGATCTGTCCAACGTCAAGGG
This sequence comes from Alphaproteobacteria bacterium, assembly GCA_015231795.1. Taxonomy (NCBI): domain Bacteria; kingdom Pseudomonadati; phylum Pseudomonadota; class Alphaproteobacteria; species Alphaproteobacteria bacterium. The sequence goes on from JADGAX010000003.1 coordinate 385,099, forward strand.
GGTAGAACTGGTGGTTCGCATCTCGCCGGAGGTGCCGCGCCTTGTGGTCGGGGACGCCAGGCGCCTGGGCAGACTTCTGCTGGGCAGCCTGAGCCAGGCGGCCAGATGCACCGAGTCGGGCGAAATCGTTCTCCAGGTCGCCCTGGACGGGACAAGCGGGGATCGCCCGCAGCTTCGCTTCACCGTCGATTTCAGCGGAACCTGCGGCGAATCAAGCGGGTTGGAAGATGGAACGGTCATGGATATGGAGACGGGGGCGGGCGGTTCCCTCTTCAGGCCTCTGGTGATTCTGCTGGGAGGGGAGGCGGGGGCAGCGACAGCGACAGCCGGAAAGAAAAGCACAATCTGGTTTACCCTGCCCATGGGCATGGCAAAAGCCAGGGAACAGGCTTCTCCAATACGCCTCGGAGGGCGCAGGATGCTGGTGGTGGACGATAATCCCAGCGCAAGCGAAGCTCTGGCTTTAATGCTTTCAGAACTGGGAGGCGAGGTCGAGCGGCTGCCTTCCGGCAAGGCTGCGCTGGAAACCATCACGATTGCCTTGGCGTCGGACAAGCCGTTCGACGTTGTTTTTATCGATCAGGGGATGAAGGATATCGAGGGTTTCGAAGCCATCATCCGAATCCGCAGCAAGTTCGGAAACGGCAAGTTTCCGCATCTCGTCTTGATGTCGGACGGTCATCTGCCCGAAAGCGAGACGCCGCATCTTGGAAAGCCTGTTTTGCGCCACCGTCTGCACGAAGTGCTGGCGCAGGTGCTTGGGCTTTCGATGCAGGCAAGTGCCCAGCCATCCAGCTCGGCGCAGCTTGATCCGTCGAGCCTAAGCGGCACCAGAGTCTTGCTGGTGGAGGACAGCCCTACCGACCAACTGGTGGCCAGGGACATGCTGGAGGCGGTGGGCATGAATGTCGATACCGCTGAGAATGGCGCCGTGGCTGTCGAGATGGTTTTGTCCAACGACTACCAGATCGTGCTGATGGATGTCTTGATGCCGACGATGGGTGCCATCGAAGCGGCGCGTCGCATCCGCCTTGACCAACGCTTCGCCCGTTTGCCCATCATCGCCATGACCGGCGAGGATTGGAAGGACGAGCAGGAAAAGTTCATTCAGTTCGGATTGAACGACGCCATCTTCAAGCCGGTCGATCCCGACCAGCTTTATGCGGTGATTCAGAAATGGGTGTTGGGAGTTGAGGCTCGTCCTTCCTTGCTCGATTGACCTGAAAAATGGTCGATCAATTCGACCATGCCAACGGCCAGTCCAAGCAACAGCAGGAACAAGGCCACCTTGACCATGCTGGTTTTGGGCGTTCCGGCGAGCATGGGAAGAGAGAAGTGCCTTGGTAAATTACGAGCAGCCGTCCGGCGGCTTTTTGCCACCGGTGCCGCAGCAGCCTCCGCTGCAGGAGGCCGAGCCGGACTTGGAGAAGATGCGCTTGAAATGTCGGACGACGATCGCCGCCACCACGACACCCACAGCGATGATTGCGGAAATGTCCCACGCCGCTTCACTGGTCATAGCAGCACCTTTCCAAGGTTGACGATGATCAGGGCAAGCGACCAGGCCAACCCCAAGGAATAGGCTACCGAGAATCCGACCCATTTCCAACTGCCGGCTTCTCGACGGATGGCGCCGATGGTGGCCAAGCAAGGCAGGTATAGCAGGGCGAACACCATGAAGGCAAAGGCCTGGGCCGGATTCATGGTCCCGCTGATGGCGCTCATCAGGCCTTCCGATTCCTTCGATTGGGCATAGAGAACGGCATAACTGGCGACGACGGCTTCCTTGGCCACCACGCCGGTCAGAATGGCCACGGTGTCCTTCCAGCCAAAGCCCATCGGCTCGAAGACGGGAGCCACGGCGATGCCTATGCGGCCGAGATAGCTTTTTTCCAGTTTTTCGCGATCGCGTTCGGCGGTCAGCCTCTCTTCCGTCGCCGCGCGTTCGTCGCTGGCCGGTTGCGCTGACAACTCCGTCAGGGCGGCCTCATAATCCTGGCTGAAGGTGATTTCGCGCGGAAACTCCTGCAGGAACCAGATGACGACCGAGCCCACCAGGATGACGCTGCCCACCTTTTGAAAAAAGCCCGCCGCATTTTCCCACATATGGAACAGCACGGCGCGGATCGAGGGCAGGCGGTAGGGCGGCAATTCCATGACGAACGGTTCCGGCATGGACCGCAGCACCGTCTTGCTGAACAGAATGGCCGAGCCCAGCGCGGTCACGATGCTGAGCAGATACATGGCGAAGACCATGGATCCGGCATGCGCCGAGAAGAAGGCGCCCGCAAACAGCATCATGACGGGCAATCGGGCCGAGCAGCACATGAAGGGCGTCACCAGCGAGGTGATGATGCGCGACCTTCTGCCCTCGATGGTCCGGGTCGCCATGATGGCGGGCGCGTTGCAGCCATAGCCCATGATCAGGGGGATCAGCGCCTTGCCGTGCAGCCCGAAGAGATGCATCAGCCGGTCGAGCAGAAAGGCGCCCCTGGCGATGTACCCCGTCTCGCTGAACAGGGCGAGAAAGAAGAAGAGAATAACCACGTTGGGCAGGAAAACGATGGTGCCGCCCACACCGGCCAGAACGCCATTCAGCAGCAGGTCCTTGATCATGCTGTCTGGAAGGATTCCGCCAAGAAAGCCGCTGAGGGCATCAACGCCCGACTTGATGATGTCGGTCGGATAGGCGCCCAGGGTAAAGGTCGTTTCGAACATCACCCACATCAGGCCCAGCAGAATGGGCAGGCCAAGCCAGCGGTGCAGAAGGATATCGTCGACCCTGGTGTGCAGCATGGCTTCGTCGGGGATTTCTGCGGAAACCGTCCTGGCCTCCATCAAAAGCCCGTGAATGAAACCGTAGCGACCCGCGGCGAAGGCCAGTTCGCAACTCTCGTCGTGATGCTGCTTGAAGGTGGAGCGTTCCTTCCCGACTTGTTCGATCAGTTCCTTATGCTCGCCCTCGCGGGTCAGGATTTCGTCATCGCCCTCCAGCAGCTTGATGGCCAGCCAGCGGCTTTGCTGGGCCGACATCTCCTGGGGGTGCAATTCGGTAATCCGGGCGCGGACGCGTTCAATCGCCGCTTCGAGATGGGCGTCATAACCCACCGAAACGCTGGGATGGGGCGGGGTGGCGGGGTCGGCAATCTCCAAGGCGGCGTCGAGCAGGCGTTCCAGCCCCTCGTCCGTCGTTGCCACCGTTTCGATAACGGGGCCTCCCAGCATCGAGACCAGGGCGGTGGTGTCGATCGAGATACCCTTGCGTCTGGCTTCGTCGAACATGTTGAGGGCATGGATTCGCGGGCAGCCCATTTCGATCAACTGGGTGGTCAGGAACAGGCTACGGTCGAGATTGCCGGAATCGAGGACGTTGATGACGACATCCGGTCGCTTGAAATGAATATAGTCGCGCCCGGCCTGCTCTTCAGGCGTTCGGGCCGACAGGGAATAGATGCCGGGCAGGTCGACCAGCATGATTTGGCGGCCTCGATGCTCGATCATGAGTTCGCGCGGCGCAATGGTCACGCGTGGATAATTGCCCACGCTCTCGCGCGCATTGGCTAGCTTATTGAAGATGGTGGTTTTGCCGGAATTCGGGTTGCCGGTCAGGGCCACGGTCAGGGTCTTGATCTTTACGTCATGCGTCATTTTTGTATCCACATCCCACGGCGCACGAAGACGGGCATCCTCGCGCAAGCCCGGAAACCAAGGAAATTTGGCCTATCAGCTAAGGCGCAACAAAACCTTGCGCGCATCTTCGTTGCGAAGGCTGAGTTGGTATCCCTTGATGGCGTAAATACGTGGATTGCCCATGGGGGCCGTGCGGTTAAGACTGACCGTCGCCCCTCTGACCAGTCCCATCGCCGCCAGATTATGGCCCAAGGCGTCATCGGCGATCTTGACCACGCAACCGCTTTGCCCGGGGCCAAGATCGGCCAGTGTTACTGCTTCCATCTGAGAATTCTGCATCTCGACCTCACTTGCTTGAGATCTGCCTTTACTTGGACAGATCCTAATTTTTCCAATCCGCCATGCTTGCCGAACTCATTACAAAGGAAGCGCTTTGCGGGAGTTTGTCCGCAGGCATCCTCAATTCTGTACCGAGATGAGAGGCAAAGGTGCCTGCACACCCCGTTAATTTACAGCCCCTCTCAGATACAAGTCAAATTAAAAGTCATTCGCAACCAGCCTCGCTGCCCCCCTGAAGCCCCTAACATTTCCCGATGTTTCCTGTTAGCATTGAGGCAAATCAGGCGCAGGCCCTCTTCTCCTCCACAGGGCGGGAAATTGGTGTTTATTGTGGGAAATGGGCGCTTTGGCCTTACCTCGAAGAGTTTGCAAGACTGCGTCAGCGCGATTCAGCGTTAATCTGGAGCGAGTGAATGGTTAAGGAAAAAAAGCGGCAAGCCCCGAAGAAGCCGGCCCGGCCATCGGCGCCGAAAAAGCAGTCGGCTTCCGAGCCGGTCCATGAGTCGGCCTCGAAGCGGCAAACGCCCTCGGCGGCGCCAGCGGAGTCGGCTTTGCAAAGACAGGCGCCCCGGATGCCGGTCCAGGAGTCGGCTCCGGCGCCCAAGTTACTGGCGTCCATGTTGGCCGAGATGGGGCAGAACAAGGGGTTTATGGCGGCAAGGACGCAAGGCGAGGGGCGCGGCGCGGTCAACGGGGGAAAATCCCCGGCGGGGCAGGCGGTGACAGAGATGGCGCAGGGTGCGCCAATGGTCGAGGGTGCGCCTGCCGCACTCAAAACTTCGCCACCCAGCCGGGATATTCTCTCGCTCATGGAGGAAGCGCCCTGGGCGAAGAAGGCGGCATCGCGGCTGGCCAGACCCGCATCGGCGGTCAAGGAGCCGCCTCCTCCGGTGGCCCTGTGGTCCCAGGTGGCGCCTGCGACGGAAGAATTCGAAGAAAAGATGGCCGAGGAGGATAAGCCGGTTCTTCCCCATTCCCCAGCACCTGAGGCGCCTTCCCCGGCGCCCTCCTGGCAGACGCTGCTGGAAAGCCAGCCCTGGTTGCAGCGGATGCGCCCCGTCTTGCCGTCTCCCGAAGTGCAAGAGCCCAAGCAGGAGCCCGACTTGTTGGGAGATTTGCTGTCCGACAAGCGGGTCTCGACCCCTCTTCAGGAACTCATCTCGCAGAAAGTCTCTGCCGATGCGGCTCCCCCCCCTCCCGAACCGGAGGCCGAGGAGATTGCGCCCGACGAAGAAGCACCCGCGGAGGCGGCGAAGGCCCCCAGCCCGCCTCAGGTCGCGCTGCAAGCCGCCTCGATGGCAAGCCAGGAGGAGGAGGCGACTGACCTCAGCCCTTTCTCCGAACCGTCTGAGGCCTCTTTGGCGGCTGAAAAGCCCTTTGAAGAGACGGTTTCGGACGTTCCGAAACCGCTTGACGAACCGGAGCGGCAGGCCGAGAAGGCTCCTGCTTTGCTGGCCGATCTGCTGGCCAACGCCAAGCCGGCGGCGCCCATCCATGCGCCTGCACCCGATCCCGCCCCAAAGCCAATAACCGCTAAATCGCCGCCTAAGCCCGATTCAACTTTTCGCGAGCCGGACCGCAAGGAAATTCCAGTCGAGGATCTGCTGGGCGGCATGATCAGTCTGTTTGGTTCGGGTGTGAAGGGGGCCTCATCGCTCTTCAGGCGCAAGTCGGGCGCACGAAAGTGACGCCCGGTTTCTGATGGGCGGAAAGAGACGGGAGTGTGTGTCATTCTCATCTAAGATGGAAGGCTGGACACGGGGTTTCTTTTGTGATTAACCATTCTGGCCGTGCGGGGTGACTCTCAGGGCCTTGATGCATTGAAACCAGAGGAAGACATGCCCTCACAGGGAGTCTTGGAGTCGCAGCGCAACTCGCTGTATCTGCTGTCGGCCGTCTGCATGATCTGCATGACGCTGGCGGTGGCCGTGCAGCCCTTGTTCCTGCGTAACGTCCTCAATATTTCCTTCGAGCAGGCTGGCTTCATCAACGCGAATGTGCAGGTGGTGACAGAGATCCTCGACATTTTCGTCGTGGGTTACCTGGGCTATTGGTCTGATCGCATCGGTCGCGTTCGCATCATCGTTTTTGGCTTCCTCGTCGCAGCCCTGGGGGCCTTCATCGCCCCCTTCAGCCTGCCCTTCGGCCAGTTGGCGGGCAGCGCTCTGGTCGTCTATTACCTGTCGCGCATCATCATGTCGCTGGGCACGGGTGCGGTTTGGCCCCAGCTTTCCGCCCTGGCCGGTGATTTCAGCGACAGTTCGAACCGTGCCCGGCTGATGAGCAATACGGCCTTCATGATGGCCTTCGGCGTCACCCTGGTCTATGCCGTGCTGATGCAGATTCCCAATTACGCCAGCGTCTACACCACCATGCTGTTGACGGCGGTTATCTCGCTGCTGGGCGCCTGGCTGGCCAAATCCTGCTTGGTGGATGTCGCGCCACGGCTGGAAGACAAGTCTATTCCCTGGAAGCGCGTCTGGAGACTGGTGCGGGCCGAGCGCCATCTGCGCCTTGCCTTCACGACCTCGTTCTTTGCGCGTAGCGACATGGTTTTCGTCGGTCTTTTCCTGATGCTGTGGTTCATCTATTTTGCCGATCTGGTGGGCATGACGCAGGAAGCCGCTGCGGCACGGGCCGGACAGTTGATCGGCGCCCTGGGGGTTGCGGTGATGGTCTCCATCCCGCTATGGCGCCTGTTCATCGAGCGCCAGGGGCGCACGAAGGCGATCATTCTGGGCATGGCGCTGTCGGGCCTGGGCTTCCTGATGCTGGGTTTCATGGTCAACCCTTTCAGTTGGCTCATCGTTTTTCCGGTGGTGCTGGTGGCGGCGGGTCAGGCGGGCTGCTTTGTCGCACCGCAGATTCTGACCGTGGATTACGCTCCCCGCGACCTGTTGGGATCCGTGCTGGGCGCCTTCAACGTGGTGGGCGGCATCGGGATCATTCTTTTTGTTCAGATAGGCGGACTGCTCTTCGACATGGTAGGTCCGCATGCCCCATTTTTGTTTACAGGCGTGGGCAATCTCCTTATTCTGGCCTATGCCGTTTGGGTTCAAAGGCTTGACCGGGAAGTGGGCCGCGAAGATGAAGAATTCGCGGCGTTGGGAGAGGACGACCCACAAAGCCAGGAACTTTAAGTTGAATCAAACTCAAGCCATATCGTCGGAGAGGACATCATGCCGAGCGTAATTTTTGGATTGCTCACCGTGGCCTTGGGGCTTTGGGGACTGACGGCCTGGTGGTGGTCGGTTACCGAGTTTTTGCGCGGCGCCCTTCCGATCGCCCTGATTTTCTTGGGTTTGGTGGCTTTGGCGGCGGGTGTGCGCACCGTTCGCAAGCCGGGCGGCAAGGCGGCGGGCAAGGCTGAGGCCGAGGAAGAGATCTGATGAGGGATTTTACGGACGATACAGATGAGGCGGCTGGGCCGCAGGTCTGTTCGAAGGATCTGAAAAAGTATTTCTTCGTCATTGGCGTGGTGGCTTTGGTCGTGTTGTTTGGCGCTTACGCCTATCGCCAATCGACGGGTGGCGGCGTCAGCTTCAGCAAGCTTCTGGCGAATTTGGGTGGCAATCCCGCCGTCAATCTGCCGGTTCAGGGCAATCAGGCGGGCGCGGGTGGGGCGATGTCCCTGCCGGTGGGCGTTCTCGCAGCACCCCCGTCGGGGGCTGGCGGGCTGGCGACCATGCCGCCGATGGTCGAGACGGGCGGCGGTCCGGCCACGGACTGGGCGGGGTCTCCCGATTTTTCGTCGGTTGCGAGATTGTTGCGCAACAGCGTGGTCAGCGTTACGGCGACTTCGGGCGGCCAGGGCGTTGCCGAGCCTTTGTCCCCGACCGGCGTGTTTCCGGACGGCCAGTTTCGTTTCGCCCCCCCCATGGCGCGCGCCGTCGAAAACATGGGATCCGGCGTGATCATCCGCAGCGACGGATATATTCTCACGAATTACCATGTCGTGCGCGGCGCCAATTCCGTTTTCGTCAATGTGCTGGATGACTTCGCGGCGACGCGCTATGCGGCCGACATAGTGAAGATGGACGAATCGCTCGATCTCGCCCTGCTGAAGGTGACACCCAAGACACCATTGCATGCCGCCGTATTGGGCGACAGCGATGCCGTCCGGGTGGCGGATGCTGTTCTGGCGATCGGCAGCCCCTTCGGGCTGGATATGACGGTCAGCCGGGGAATCATCTCGGCCAAGCGCAAGTCGCTGGTCATCGAGGGGGTGACGCACACCAATCTTTTGCAGACCGATGCCGCGATCAATCAGGGCAATTCCGGCGGACCCTTGGTGGCGCGCAACGGCGCCGTGATCGGCATCAATACGGCGATCTATACCCCGACCGGAGCTTTCGCCGGAATCGGCTTCTCGGTGCCCAGCAATCAGGCCAGGCTGTTCGCCATGGATGAATTGAACAGCCTTCCCGGCTCGACGGTTGAAGGGCCGTCGATGGGGCTGGTGGCCTTTCAGGGTGCGCAGGGCAATGGCGGATTCGGGCAGCAGCAGATGGGTGCCGGTGCCGTCGGAGCCGCGGGTCCACCGATCATGGCGGGTGTTACCTCGCCGCATCGGGACGGGCGCCAGAACATGGTTTGCACGAACTGCCATGATCTGATTGGCGGTGCCGGGCAAAGGACCGTGGCCGGTCAGGGCCAGCCGATGATGCCCGTGGCGGCTCCTGTGGGCGCGGTACCGCCGCCGATCATGGCGGGCATCAGTTCGCCGCATGCCGATGGCCGCGAGAAAATGGCCTGCACGACCTGCCACACGCTGCTGCCGGCAAGAGCCGGTGTGGTGGCGATGCCGGGTCCGGGTGCGGGCGGATCGCCCTATCAGTTCGCGCAACCTCCGGCAAGTTTAGCCATGAATGTCCAGGCCGGAGCCGGAACGGGCCGCGCAGGCGGCATGGCTCCGGATATGCCGGGGCCGGGCGGCAGCATGAATATGCTGGGGGCTTATCTGCAAGCCATGCAGCCCTTTCTGGCGCAAAAGCTGAATCAACCAGCGGGGCGCGGCGTTTTCGTCAGCGGCGTCGTTCCCGATTCGCCTGCTTTTGCGGCGGGTCTGAAGGCGGGCGATATCATCCTTAAAGCCGATGGCCGACCGGTCAAGGCGCCTCAGGACATCTCGGCGCAACTGACGGCGATGGCGGATGGCAGGCCGGTTCGGCTGGGTATTCTCAGGGATGGCGAGCCGCGCAATCTCGACATCGCTCCGTCTGTGATGGGCCGTGCGGCGGCCCTGCAGGGCGCACCTCAGGCGGGCATGGCGGTGCCGCAGGCCGGAATGGCGCCACAGCAGATTCCGATGATGGGCGCGCCCATAGCGGGCATGCCGCAGGCAAAGCCTGTCGTACCCAGCGAGTTCAGTTGGCTGGGGATCGAGATCGAGAGCTTCCAGCAGGTGCCGGGCGCCGTTGGCGCTCCTCAGGGGACCATGCTGAAGGGGGCCTCGATCGCCGAGGTCAAGCGCGGATCGAAGGCCCAGGTAAATGGGCTGGCGGCGGGCGATGTCATTTTGGAAGTGAATAATCGTCCGACTGGCAATGCGGCCCAGTTGGATCAGTCGATCAAGGGTTCGGCAGTGGGGCAACCGGTTCTCATCAAGGTTCACCGGAACGGGCAGGAATTTTTTGTCGTACTCTGACGCCTAAGGGCAAATGCAGCAGCAGGGATGGCGATGACCAGAGATGTGAACGATGCAGCGAATTCAAGGCCGCCTTCCGCAAGCGGGATGGGGCAGGGACGTGCTGCGTCTCATCCGACGGCCGAGGACGGCGTTCCCGTCGAAGGCGTCTGGGGTGATCTGCTGCAGGCCTCTCCCTGGTCCAACCGGCCTTTGCGAGGTCTGCGCAATGCGCCGATGCTGCCTTTTGCCGAAGCTGAGATGACGAAATCGCCCCCCATCGGGTCCGAAATATGGGATCCGGGCTGGTCAGGAGATGATACCGACAAAGAAGCCGATCAGGCCCCCGCCGAGGTGGAGATTCTGGTCGATATCGGCGCGACACCCGGCACGGTCGTTGATGTCGAGGTCGAGGTCGAGATTGAGGTCGAAGTTGAGGTCGAAGTTGAGGTTGAGGTTGCCGCTGCGGCACCGACATCCGAAGCCCTGGCCGTAACGGTCGAGGTTGAAGATGTTGTGGTTCCGACAGCCGAAGCGCACGTCGTGATGGCCGAGACCGTGGCCGAGGAGATCGTGGTGGCCAAGCCTGTCGCCCCTCCGCTTTCGCCGCCCATGGCGGCGGCGGCGGTAAAGCCGGTCGCGAGGCCCTCTGCGGCTCCGGTCGGGGCAGCGCCTGCGAAGAAGATCGAGGTCAAAAAAATGGCGCCTGCGCCTCAGGTCAGGCCTGTATCCGGCAAGACGCACGACGTTCCCGTCGAGAATCTGCTGACGGGTGTGGTGACGCTGGTCGGCAGTGGCGTCGGCAGTGTCGTGGGATTGGCCGCTTATGCGGGAGCCTCGGCGGCCAGCGCATTGGGATTTGGCGCAAAGAAGCGCAAAACGCCCACCGCCAAGGCGAAGAAATAAGCGTACGGGTTCTGGTATTCAGGCCAGGGCCGGGCAACGGAAAACAGGGAAGGACGAAAAATGAGCGGAAACAAGCTGTTGTTGGGAATCGATTTAGGCACGTCGCATACGGCAATCATGTCGAACCGCGGCTCCAAGGGCTTGGTGCGCTCGGTCGTCGGCTATCCCAAGGACGTGATCGGGCTGAAGCTTTTGGGGCGTCCCTATGTCGTGGGCAACGAGGCTTATGACCTGCGCTCCTACCTTGATCTGCGCTATCCGCTCGAAGACGGCGTGCTGGCCGAGAATGGCGAGCGCGACATCGAAGTGGCGCGACATATGCTTTCGCATGTCATCAAGATGGCCGACGCTAAGCCGGATGACGAAGTCTATGCGGTGATCGGCGTTCCTGCCCGGGCGACGGGATCGAACAAGTCGCTGCTGCTCAAGATGGCTCAGGAAGTGGTTCATACGGCCATGGTGGTTTCCGAACCCTTCATGGTTGCCTATGGCCTCAACAAGTTGCTGAACGCCATCGTCGTCGATATCGGCGCGGGCACGGTCGATCTGTGCGCACTCAAGGGAACCGTTCCGGCGCCCGAGGATCAGGTAACGCTGACCAAGGCGGGAAATTATGTCGATGAGCGTCTGCAGAATGCCATTCTCGAGCGCTATCCCGACGTTCAGATGAATGTCAACGTCGCTTGCGCCATCAAGGAGGCCCATTCCTTTGTGGGTTCGCCCTCGGGGCCCGTGGTGGTCGATCTGCGCGCTGCAGGCAAGCCCGTCAGTTGCGATGTCACGGATGCTTTGAAAGTGGCGTGCGAAGCGCCCTTGCCGGACATCATCGAAAGCGTTCAGACCCTAATTCAGACATTCCAGCCGGAATATCAGGAAATGGCGCTCAAGAACATCATCGTCGCCGGTGGTGGGTCGCGCATTAAGGGACTGGCTTCGTACATCCAAAACAGCCTGCGCGCCTATGGAAACGCCGAAGTGGTGTGCGTGACCGACCCGACCTATGACGGTTGCCGTGGCGCTTTGCGCTTGGCCGAAGAGCTTCCACCTCAATATTGGGGACAACTTGGAGAGATCGCTGGCTGATGCCGGTCTTGGCGGGCGCACAGCCTGCCTTGAGACTGGGCGCTTGCAGGCGGAGTAGGAGGTAACGTGTTTTCGCTGTTGTTCTATTTGATTGCCGGTGCGGTGATCGTTTTCTTTGCGTCGGCGAACGCGCATCTCGCCGTGGTCAATCTGGGTCTGGTCATGTTGCAGACGCCCCTGTTCGTCATCATGGGCATTTGCTTCTTCTCGGGCTTCGCGGTGGCGGTGATCACGGCGCTGGCCAAGACATCGCTGGGTCGCAGGAAACGTCCGGCGGGTAAGGGCTTCATGACCAAGGGAGCCAACGGCAAGGACATCGTGCCCAGAATTCACTGAGCGTTTGACATGACCGTCCCGATCCAGCCCTGTCCGGGCAGAGCAAGCGGGCGCGTCACCAGGAGCAGGCAATGAGATATACCAATTGCGTGACTTGTTCGAAGACCATCGGCTGGGTCGGCCTTGCCGTCAACACGGTCATGCTGTTCATGAAGGCGTTCATCGGCCTTGTCGGCGGCTCGCAAGCGATGCTGGCTGACGCGCTCTATTCGCTGAAAGACATGGTCAACTCGCTGACCGTGATCATCGGCACCTCGGTTTCCAGCAAGCCCTTGGATGCCGAGCATCCCTACGGCCATGGCAAGGTGGAATTCATCCTGTCGATGGTGGTCAGCGTGGTCTTCATCGGTCTGACCGGCTATTTGCTGGTGCATGCCGTGCAGATCCTGTTCGACGAGGAACGCCACCGCACGCCGCATCTGATCGTCTTGTGGGCGGCTATCGTGGCCGTCGGCGTCAATCTGGCCATGTACTACTATTCGCGCTGTGTTGCGATCGAGACCAACAGCCCGATCGTGCGCACCATGGCCAAGCATCATCACGGGGATGCCACGGCTTCAGGCGCCGTGGCGCTGGGCATCATCGGAGCCCACTATCTCAGCATGCCCTGGATCGATACGGGCGTCGCCATCTGGGAGGCTATTGATCTTCTGATCCTAAGCCGCGGCATTTTCATGGATTCCTATCGCGGCCTGATGGACCATTCGGTGGGCGACGTGCTTTGCAATCGCATCATCGACGCAGCACGTGCGGTCGAAGGCGTCAAGGGCGTCACTCATCTGCGCGCCCGCTATGTCGGCCAGGAAATCTGGGCCGACATGATTATCGCGGTCGATCCGGAAGAGACGATCGAGCGGGCGCACGACATCTGCGAGCGGGCCAGGGACGAAGTCTGCGGCAAGGTTCGCCTGATCGCCTCGCTACACATCAGCGCCGAGGCGCGCGGGAGCGTGGACGAAGCGCCGCACATCTCCAACAGTCCTTTGGAATACGACGAAGTCATGATGACGCGGGCCTAGAGACACATGGCCGGCGTCCTATCCGTTCTGGTGTTTATCGCCGTCTTCGCCGCCATGTTCCGGGAGGTGGTGGCCGGGCATGTCGCCGTGCTGGCCGGTGCTGCCGCATTCTTGCTGATCGGAAGCCTGAGCGGTGGCTATACGCCGCAAATGGCAGTCAATTCGATCTATTTCGAGACTTTGGCGCTGATTTTCGGCATGTCGGCGATGTCGGCGCTGATCGCCAAGTCGGGCCTGTTTGTCCATTTGGCCGAGGGCATGGCCGAGCATTCGCTGGGCAACGGGTGGTGGGTTCTGGTGATGATGTCCCTGGTGACCTATGCGATCGCGCTGGTTAGCAACAATATCGCCACCATGGTGATTATCCTGCCCATCACCTTGAACATCTGCCGCCGGGTCGAGCTCAATCCCGTTCCTCTGATCATCGTGGAAATCGTTGCGGCCAATCTGGGCGGGGCCTCGACCATGATCGGCGATTTTCCCAACATGATCATTGCCTCGGCGGGTGTGTTGCACTTCAATGATTTCATCTCGGGCATGATGGTTCCCTGTCTGGTGCTTTTGGCGCTGACGCTGGTCTTTTTCGAATACCGGCTTCCAAAATGGCGCTCCAAGCCCAAGCCTATTGCCTCGCGGGCCGACGACGCAGATCACATCTTCGGGCACCCCACCGTCGACCAAAATCTGCTGCGCAAGGGGCTTTTCATTTTCGGCCTGGCTTTGGCGGGTTTCGTGCTGGCCGGAACCATCGATGTGCGACCGGGTTGGATTGCCTTCTTGGCGGGACTGGCCGCCCTTGTCTTCGGCGGCTTCAAGGAGGACGACATCTTCCATGCCTGCGGCGGGCACGATATTCTCTTCTTTGTCGGCCTGTTCGTGATGGTGGGCGGATTGACAGCAGTGGGCGTTTTGGACTGGTGCGTCTTTGCCATCGACTGGCTGGGCGGCAGCAGCACGGTCTTTCGCACGCTTGTCTTTCTCTGGCTGGTGGCTGGCCTCACGGCCTTTATCGGGGGCAGCACCTCGGCGGCGCTGTTCGCGCCCGTCGCCGCCTCGCTGGTGACGGCGACGGACCCGCAGACGGCCTGGTGGGCCTTGTCGCTGGGGATTCTTGCCGGCTCCTCGGGCGCTCTTTCCGGCGCTACGGCGGGATCGCTGGCCGTCAGCCATTACGAGCGTTTCGTTAAGCGTCATCCGGAGCTTCTGAAAATGATTCCGGCAGGACAAGGTTTGGGGCACAGGGAATATGCCAGGTGGGGAATGCCCATCATGGTGCTTTTTCTTTGCTTCTCCACCCTGTATATTGTATCTGCTTTAAACTGACGAACGCCGCGCCCGAGACCGGGTGTGGCGCCGTCGGTATTGAGTGAACTCAAACGGCAAGTGGACGATCATGATTGAGACCGGCGAAACAACGGGCGATCTTCCCAAGAACACCATCGTCTTTTGTAAAAGACCGTGGAAGCTTCCGGTTGCCGTCATGGCTGTCTTGGTGTCGCTCACCTTCGCGTGGGGCGCCTATGTCATGAACACCTATGAAGAGGATGATCTCTTCTCGGGCGACGACATGACCGTGTCGCAGTTTCTGTTCCGCTCGGTGGCGCAGCCCGATGTCCGTCGTCTTTATTACAGCGTGCCTCCGGCTGTGGTCGGTGTCAGCGGCGGCGGTGTGAACGCTGTCGTTCAGGGCTCTGGTGCGCTGGTGGGCGCCAATGGCTACGTCCTGACGACGCTGCACACGGTGGCCAATCTGCCGCAGATCGAGATTCATGTCAGCACGGGCCGCGGTGTGCAGCGTTTCCCGGCCCAGATCGTGAAGACCGAGCCGGCCCATGATCTGGCCCTGCTCAAAATGATGAGCCCCGAGCGCTTCTTGCATTTCAGGCTTGCGCCGACCCAGGGCATGGCGGTCGGCCAACCTGTCTTCGCCTTCGGCCAGGGCATGCGGGGCAATCCCGTGATTCGCCAGGGTGGTTTGATTGCCACCGATGCGCCGCTTTCCTCGGGCGGCATGACGATCTCGCATCTTCTGCGCACCGATGCCGTCTATAGCTGGGAGCAGAATGGCGGCCCCCTGGTCAACGCCCAGGGCGAACTGGTGGGCATCAATATTGCGGTCAAGGGTCCCAGCGGCGGCATCGAGGGCTTTGCCATTCCGGCGCATATCGCCCTGGCTCATTTTCAGGATGTCCTCAAGTTTAAGATGGGCGGGCGCGCCGTGGCGCCGCAGGGAGCCAATCAACAGGCGGTGGGCATGGCCCAGCAGAATACGGCCCCCCAGGCGGTGCCTGCGGCCGCGGGTGCGGCGGGCTGGTGGTCGAAGGCCAAGGCGCAAGTGGGCGGTCAAGCCCCGGCTCCCGGCTATGGGGTTAATGTCGCCCTGCCCACGGCAGGGGGCATCGGGCTGATCAATGCGCCCAATGGCGGCCAGTTGCTGTTTGATCGCGATCACAGCGGCGGCCTGCGCATCGCGGGCTATCCGCTGTCTGACGTCTTCGGGCTGGCGCTGCTGGCCCTGGCTGCGGGAATCACCGGCGGCATGATGACGATGGGCGGCGGCGTTCTTCAGGTCGCGGGCATGATGGCCTTTTTCGGCTATGGCATGTATCTGATCCGTCCCGTGGCATTTCTGACCAATGTCGCCGTTTATGGCGCCGCGTCCTTGCGCAATTCGAAAGCCGGTCTGGTCGAGTGGGACAAGGTGAAGAAACTGGCTCCCTGGGGCGTCGCCGGTGTCGTTCTCGGCTATTTCCTGGGCAATGCGATGGGTGACGGCAGCATCGCCATCCTGCTGGGTATCTTTGCAATGGCCATGGCGATGAAGGCGGTTCACGAAATCGCCTATGCGGATCGGGCATCTGGGACGAAGGCCGATGCGCTTGACGCGTTCATTGGCGACGATGCGCCCGATCAGAAAACCGGCGAGGCCGAGGCCAAACCGGCCATCGATATTCCCGAGGGCCATCTGCGTTCGGCCGTTCTTGGTCTACCGATGGGCTTGGTCAGCGGCATTCTAGGCATCAGTGGCGGCGTCATCGAAGTGCCCCTGCAGCGCTATATCGGTCGCACCAGCCTGCAGAGTGCCATCGCCAACAGCTCGGTCCTGGTTTTCTGGGCCTCGGTTGCCGGAACGCTGGTTTCCTTCACCCATGGCATCAGCCGTGGCCTGATCGACTGGCAGGCCCCGATCGTGTTGGCGCTCTTGATGATTCCAGGTGCCTATGCGGGCGGCATTCTGGGCGCCAAGTTGATGCGCGCCTTGCCGGTGGTGACTCTGAAATCGATCTATGCCGTTATTATGACGGCGATTGCCGTGAAGATGTTGTTCGCGTCATGAGGCGGCAATCCGGCCACATGCTGAACGGGGGTGGGTAGCCATGGCGATGATCCCGCCCAAGCTGCTTTTGCCCCTGGTCATCGGCCTGACTGCGGCGACCGTGGTCTTTCTGACCCGCAAGGGAAACGAGCCCAGTCCTGCCGCCACTATGGCGCAACCGGCGCAGGCCGTTCAGATGGCCCAGCCCTTTGCGCCCCCCCCTTCGGCGGCGCTGCCGGGAGATCTGGCCCAGATGGGTGCGCCGAGCGCCGAGCCGATGCCACTCGAGCCCACGGTTCCCAATTACATCCCCCGGAATCTGCGGCTGTTCGAGGGACATTGGCAAGGCATGGACGGGCGCCTGCTGACCGACGAGCTTTCCCAGAAACTGCGCTTTCCCAAGGGGTTGCAAGGCATCCTGCTGGGCGAGGTCACCTTGAATGCGGCGCGTTCCGGCCTTCTGGGCGGCGACGTCATCGTCAAGGTCGAAGGCATTCCCGTGCCGACGATCGAGGAATGGCAGCGCGTCTCGCGCGATCTGGCCAACCGCAACGAGGTGCTTTTGACCGTTCTGCGCAAGGAGGGCGGGGTCAGCCTGGATATCACCCGCGCCAAGCGCTCGACGCAGCGCATGGGCCTGCCCTACGATGGCACCGGACAAAGCGGCAATGGCATCGTCATGCGGACGCTGAATCTGGTCTTAAGGGCCGATAATACGGTAGGTTTTGTGCAGGTCGAGGCGGCTCCCATGATCCTGGCCGGCGATCCGCGCCCGCATCCCGAGCGGGGTCCGTGCACGAGTTGCCATCCCATCGGCAAGGGGCTCGAATTGACACCTGACCCAGATTTGATAAGTTTGCCCCCCCCCGTCATCTCACAGCGGCAAGTCGCGAGAACGGGCCCTCCGCACGAAAATCGCGGGCCCTGCGAAGCATGCCATGTGATACAGTAGCCGGGCATTGGAGAGTAACATGCTGAAAAAAACGACGGAATTGATGGATGACGTTGGCCTCTACGCCCATTACGGCGCCAAGGTCGTTGGGCGGCTGGCGGACAATCTGGTCTCGGCCTTCAGCAACGCCTTTACGGTCGAGGGCGACATCCGCCTGACCTATTACCGCCAAAAGGGGATCAACAGCGCCAAAAGCGGTCGCTACGAGCAGGCGATTCCCTTGCTGGAACAGGTGGCGGCGCAAAATCCCAATGACGGCGAGATTCCCCTGTATCTTGGGGTTTCCTACGTGCGCACGGGCTCGGTCGAGGATGGTATCGAACTGCTGGAGAAGGTGGTGGCGACCGACCCGGCCAATATGAAGGCCGCGACGATCCTGGGCCTGGCCTATGTCCAGGCCAAGAAATACGAGATGGCGGTGCCCTTGCTCGAGAAGGTGGCCAAGGCCAATCCGGCCAATTTCAATGTTCGTTTCCGCCTGGGTGTTGCCCTGGACAATCTGGGCCGCTTCGAAGCGGCGATCGACTGGTTCAAGGCGGCGCTGGAACTGCGGGCCGAGGATGCCAAGACGCTGCGCGCCATCGCTTATTGCTATGAGCAGATGGACATGCACGACGAGGCGTTGCCCTACCTCAAGAAAGTGAATGAAATCGATGCCGCTGCCTCATGACATAAGGCGCTGATCCCATGAAAACGGCCGCCAACGAAGAATCGAACGTCCGCTCTCTGCGCCGGGTGCGCAAGGACGAGGAGCTTCTGAGCCAGCTTTACGTGGTCGATACGCCCACGACCGAGCCGGATCGGCGCACCGTGCGCATCGCCTTGATTCTTTCCATCGTGGCCGTGCTGGGCTTGGTGGCAACCCTTTTTCTGCGCTACAACACCTTCATCACCATGCGCGAGGAAGTGATCGCCAAGCATTCCAATCTGGATGCGGCCATTCAGCGGCGCGAAAATCTGTTCGGCAACCTGGTCATGCTGACGCTCAGCCATGCATCGCTGGAACATTCGATCTTCGGCCACACCTCGGACAAGCGGGCGCAGAGCCTGGGGGCGGATGCCGACAAGGCGGGCGCCTTGGCCGGGCTGGAGAAGATGCTGGGCGGCGGCGGATTGAGGGCGATGGATAGCGGCGCCTTGTCGGGCATGCTGGGCCGCCTGATGGCGGTGGTCGAGCAGTATCCCAACATTCAGTCGGCCGAAACCTACAAGCAGATGATGAACTCGCTGGTCGATATCGAGGATCGGGTTCTGGCGACCCGCAACGACTACAATAATTCGGCGTCTCTTTACAACGCGGCGATCACGAAATGGCCGTGGGATTATTTCGCCTATCTGACGGGTTTCAAGCGCTTCGACTATTTCCAGCCGGGAAGCGAGCGCGCGGCGCCCATAATCTCGCAGGATATGATCAAGACGCTTCTTCCCTCTGACCAAAAGAATGGAGAAGGCCAATGATTTGGGAAGCCTTGTTCAAGGGCAGCATCATCATCGGGTTCACGCAGGGCGTCATGACCCTGATGGACAAGGTGATGGCCGAGGAAATCCTGCCGCACCGCATTTACAACACGGCGGATGCCGCCAGGCTGCTTTCGATGGACAGGCCCGACGTGATCAATCTGCTGCGCAGCAAGGAGATCAAGGGCCGCCTTGTTGACGGCAACTACCGCATCGCGGGCAGCTCTATTTTGGAATATATCAGCCGATGAAATTTCAGAACTGCAAAAACTGTCGCGAGGAAGTCATCTGGTGGGCGTTCTTCGTGAACATCGCCCAGACCATCTTCAAGGGCATTCTGGGACTGCTGAGCGGTAGCGCCGGTCTTTTGGCCGATTCGCTGCATTCCGGCGCCGATGTGGTGGCCAGCGCGGTGACCATGTTCAGCATCAAGATGTCATCCAAGCCAGCGGATAGCAAATATCCCTTCGGCTACGGCAATATCCAGTACATCTCGTCGGCCATCGTGGGCATGATCTTGCTCTTCGGAGCCATTTTCCTGATGTATGAATCGGTATTAAAGATCATCTCGGGAAATATCGAAGCCCCCAGCATCATCGCCGCCGTGGGTGCAGCGGTGACCATCATCACCAACGAGTTGATGTATCGCTATCAGGTCTGCGTGGGCACCGAGAACAACAGCCCGGCCATTATCGCCAACGCCTGGGACAATCGCTCCGACGCCTTGTCGTCGGCGGCGGTTCTGGCTGGCGTGGTCGCCTCTGTGATCGGCTTTCCCATCGCCGACGTTCTGGCCGCGATCGGCGTTTCGCTGCTGGTCGGCAAGATCGGCATCGAGCTGATTTCCGAATCGGTCAAGGGTCTGATGGATACCTCGGTCGATGTCGATATCCTGAAGACGGTCTGGAGCATCTGCATGGATGACGAGAACGTCCAGAACATCTATTTCCTGCGCGGACGCAATGTCGGCGAGGATATCCATCTGGACATTCGTTTGCGCGTCTCTCCCGATATGAAGGTGAAGGACAGCACGGCGGTGGCCGAAAGCCTTAAGGCTCAAATCCAGCAAGAAATCCCGCATGCGCGCGAAATCCGGCTCTTTATCAGCCCCGCTGCGATGGAAGAGGCGCTTCCTGCGTGATCAAGCACAAACAGACGTCTGAAGACGACGATCTCGGCCCGCCAGACCGGCCGAAGATTTCCGGGATGTCGCTGCTGGCCGCCATGGCGGTCTTCCTGGTCTTTCTCGTCCTGCTGGCCCTTCTTCCCGGCCAGTTCGGGCAGGTGGCGGGTGTTGTCAGGAATGAACTCGACATTCCCGCCATGGTCAATTTCGGCGCGTCTGGCGCACCGCCCGCTCCGGCCCTTGCGCCCGGAGCCGCCGTGCCGGTGGCGATGCCCGGTCTCATTCCCTTTTCGCCGACCAAGCCGCAGCCCTTTGGCGGGCGGGTGACCCAGGTGGCGAGCCTGGGCGCCGATGTCGGCTGGGGCCAAATGCATATCTGGGTCAATGACGGGTCGGCCCTGCGCGAAATATCCCTGGCTCCGCTTTGGTATCTTCAGCAGGTTGGATGCGGAAATCTGGAGAATGCGCGGGTCAATGGCGCGGGTTTTCAGTTCGATCCCTCGCGTCCCAATGCCGAGCTTTATGCGAAATACGTCATCGTGGATGGCCAGAAGTGTCTTCTGCGCGACGATGAGGGATTGGCCCTGTGGGGCAATCCAACCCGATGAGCTGGGCAAAGGACTTCCAGCGTGACCAAGTTTGAGGCATGGCGCAAACGTTTTGGCCGGGCGACGCTCGGGACCCTGCTGCTGGCAGCACTGATCGCTGCGGGGCTTTTCTGGGGCAAGTCGCCGATCCTGTTCGAGATTACGGACTTTTCCTCCTTGCGTCGGGCCGAGGGCGTGATGTTGGGGCGCATGCCGCTTCCTACTGAGCCGTCGGTCATAAGTCCGTTCGAGAATTTCCTGAAACCGGCGCCGCGCTACAAACTGATGTCGATCAAGCATATTCCGCCGATCACGCCAGGCGGCGGCATGCCGCATCCCTATGTCGGGGATTGCCTGAACTGCCATTTGATCACGGGGGGTGCCCCTGCGGGCTCGCAATTCAAGACTCCGGTGGGTGCCGTACTCGAGAATTTCTCGCGCGTCCACAAGCTGGGCCCGCCGATTCTGCCCGTCTCGCAGCAGCCGCACCCTCCCGCCGGGCGCTGCATCAAATGCCACGATATCGTGGTCAAGGTGCCGCTGGACCCCAATCCGGGTGTACGCTGGCGGCTTTAATTACTCAGTTTGGACTGCGTCTGATTCAGCTAGTGGAACGCCATAAAGCTCGAGTCTGTGGCCGATCAGGCGGAACCCCATTTTCTTGGCGATTCGCCTTTGCAGATTCTCGATTTCGTCGGAATGGAACTCGATAACCGCTCCGGTGGTATTGTCGATCAGATGATCGTGGTGCAGGGGCGTTTCCGGCTCGAAGCGCGAGCGCCCATTGCCGAAATCATGGCGCTCCAAAATATTTTTATCATGGAAGAGGCGCAGGGTCCGGTAAACGGTAGCTAAACTAATTTTAGGATCAATCGAATAAGCGCGGCGGTGCACTTCCTCGACATCGGGATGATCTTGTGCCGCCGACAGAACACGGACAATCAACCGCCGCTGTGACGTCATTTTTAAATGGTTCTTTTTACATAGTTCGTCTATCCGTGAAGACACGTACCCCCCCCCCTTAGTCCAGAGGTCGTCTTTGCAGGCTTTCTTTTTTATTTGTCTCATGAGTGTAAATGGCAGTCGAGAAAAAGTTACAGTTGATGAAAATTTCTCTCATAGCCCCCTTTTTCAAGGAGATAGGGCTAGAGGGGGATTGCACGAAGTATAAAAATCGATAAAATGCTTTTTATAGGGATTTCAGACTGCTGCTCGAACACAATTTGAGGATGGGAACTATGGTCAATCAGGCAATGAACGGGGCCGCCGCCAAGGTTGCGGCTGCGCCTGCGGCTGCCGCTGCGGAGATCGAGCGCGAGGCCGTGCAGGCGAAGGTCGTCGGCGCCAAGGCCGGGGCCACCAAGGCCGTGGCTGCCAAGCAGGTCGCTGCGGCGCCTGCCGCTGCGGGCGAAATTGAAAACGAAGTCGTTCAGGCCAAGGTTGCCGGCGCCAAGGCAGGTGCCGCCAAGGCTGGCGCTGCCAAGGCTGGTGCCGCTGCCGCTCCTGTTGCCAAGGGTACGATGGCAGCGCCTGCCGCCAAGGCGGCGGCTGTCGGTGGAAAGACCAAGGCGGCGACGGCAATCGCGGCTGCGGCCCCTGCCGCTGCCGGTGTGGCGCTTTTGCCTGCGGCCAGTTCGGTCAGCCCGATCGCGGCGGCTTCGACGGGCAGCGCCTTGCTGACCGGCAAGGGCGTCTGCCTGGGGCTGGGCCTTGGGCTTGGCGCCTGGGGGCCGTTGCTGCTTGGCGTAGCCGGTTTGGCTGGCGCCGTGTCGCTTTACGGATACATGAAGAATCGCGGCGCAGCAGCGTCTGCCGATGATATTGCAGCTTAAATCAGGGAGATCAACATGGCTGAAGAGACTCTTAACCTTGCTCAGGAATCCGGCTACAACTGCCGTTCGTCGCTGATGGCGGCGATGAGCTATCTGGGCATTCTGTGCTTTGTTCCCCTGATGATGAACAAGGACGACGAATATGTTCAGTTCCATGCCAAGCAGGGCTTGGTTCTGTGGATCTGGGCCGTGCTGGCCGCCTTCTCGCTTCAGATTCCGGGCGCGGGCAAGATGATTTTCGGCTTATCGTCGATGGCCGTGCTGATCTTCTCGGCGATTGGCCTGATCTCGGTCGTTTTCAAGCGCGCTTGGAAGATGCCCCTGATCGGCTACTTCTCGGATCGCATCTAGTTTTATCGACTTGTCACCGAGGCGGAGCGATCCGCCCCGGGGTTATTCCATAAGAGGCTCTGTCATGGCGCGTAAGAAAGACCAGACCGAAGTGACGGATGAAGCGGCAGCCCCCGAGGCTACGGCCTGCGGTTCCGGCAAGGCTTGTTCCGGCGATTGCGGACCTCGCACGGTTCCCGTCGAGGATGTCGTCGTGGGGGTAATTCGCCTGACCAAGGATATTCTGGGCAATGTCGGAGGCCTTGGCGCTGCCGTGGCACCCGGCCTGAAGACCGGCGTGGCCGATCTCTCCAATGCCGCAGGGCAGGGGCTGAAGCGCGTGATCGATCTGGTCGGTAAAGGTTTCAAGAAGCCTGTCGACACCACGCCGGACGAGCCTGCTCACTGAGCCGAAAGGCGTTTGAATTTCACGTTGGCCTGACCGCGCCCTGATGGTGGTCGGCGGCCTCATTTGACGGATGGGATAAAGACGATGGTTGCTGATGTCATTCTGACCAAGGTGGAAAGCGCTCGTCAGGCCGCCGAAGTGGGGGCGCTGGCAGGAAAGACGGTCGTCGTAACCGACGTTTCCTCGGCGACCAAGCTGGCCACGTTGACGCCGGATGGCAGCAGCGCCATTACCGTCAAGCTGGATGCGACGCGCCAGATCGCCGAACTGAAAGCCCTGGCGGGCAAGTCCGTGCTGGTCGGCAAGACCCCGGCGGCATTGGGCGGCATCGGAAGCTGGGTGTCGCTGACGCCTGTGGCCAAGGGTGCTGGCGTTGCCGCGGCATCGACCGGCGCAGGCGCTGATTCCCTGGTCATGATGAAAGTCGTTGGCGGTGAAGCGGCGGCCCAATTGCCCGCCCTGGCCGGAAAGACCTATACGGTGGTGGCTCCCCCGATGGCTTCGGCTGCGGGCAAGACCGTTCCCATGCTGTATCTGAAGCAAAGCGGCGCGGCGGCTGGAGCTGAACTGCTGAAAATTCCGGTGCAGGATACGGCGTTCGCCCAGGCCTCCGGTCTGGCTGGCAAGACCTTCACGGTGGCGAAAAGCCCGGTGGTTGGCGCCAATTTCGGACAATTCCTGGTCTTGAAGCCGACGGCGGCGGTTGGGGCCAAGGCGGCAACCGGCAGCCTGCTGGCCGCCAAGCTGGGCACCACCGTTGCGGCAACCGGAAAAACCGCCACGGCGGCGGCTGGTACGGCCACGGTTGCGGCGGGCAATGCTTTGTCGCCCGCCGTGGCGGCACTTAATCCCGTCGCCTCGGCGACAGCGGGCAGCACTGTGCTGGCCGGAAAGGGAGTCGGACTGGGTTTGGGCCTGGGTCTGGGCGCCTGGGGGCCGGTGGTTCTGGGCGTGGTCGGCCTAGCCGGGGCGCTTTCCCTGGTCGCGTATCTGCGCGATCGCAGCAAGCGCGAACCGGTCAGCCATCAGGCTCTGATGGATGAATTGGCCGCCGAAGCAAAGGCCTGATCGGATCGGCAGGACAAGTCGGGATCGTTGCATGGCTAGACGGAAAAAACTTCGACGCGAATTTGGTGTCCGCACCTTTTTGATGGCCGCTCTGGGCTATCTGGGCATCTTGTGTTTTGTGCCGCTTTTGCGCTGCAAGGACGACGAATACGTTCTTTTTCACGCCAGACAGGGCTTTATCTTGTGGATGTGGGCGGTGCTGGCCATGTTCGCCCTGCCCATTCCTCTGGCGGGAGAAATCTTCTTCAGCGTTTCGATGATGGCGATTCTGATTTATATGTCGGCGGGCTTGATCTCGGTCGCCTTTCGCCGGGCCTGGCGTCTGCCGCTGGTTGCCACGCTGGCCGATCTGATCTGACGATCAAAAAAAGCGGGCTTAATTATTTGCCCTTGGCGGTGTTATCCGTTTTTTTCGCTTTCTGAATCATGCTGAGAATATCGGCCTGTGAGGCGGCCCGCTTGGCGATGGCCTCCTTGAACAGATGGGGGTCGGTTTCGCCCGATCCAAAGCTGGGAAGCCTGTAGCTTTGGGCCTCCATGTCGCGGACGGCATCGGCATAAATGGCCGCCTTGGTCACGGTTTCCTGCTGATCGGGTGCCAGTAATTTCATTCCGCCCATGACATCGATCAGTTCCAGCACGCTATGCATGTGCATGGTAACCACATCACCGCAACCAAAGGGGGTGCCCTTGGTCTGGCGCATGAGGCGCGCGCCATAGTCAATCAGCTTTAACGCCCTGTTTTCCAATAGAATCTTAGAGGAGGAGACCAAGCCGGACATCAGGCCGTTCAGCCGTTCCCGATTTTCGCCGGGGTCTTTTTCCTGGGAAACATGGTGGCTGGCCAAGGTGACCAGATTGATCAGGCGCGTCGAGGCCTCGGCCAGTCGGTTCTTCAAATGCCTCTTTTCGGCCGGTTTGCTCACCCCCGCCAGTTGCGAGGTCAGCGCCTCGATCTCGGCGACGGTGGCATAGGCGCCGTCGATGACGACAGAGGTCTGCTCCTGCTCCTCGTCACCCTTCCAGGAAATCAGGCTATCGCCATTGAATTTGCGGATCATGATCCGGTCGACGCCGGTGATATGCTTGATCAGCCAGTCATAGGCAAACAGCATGAGGGCCTGGGCGGTTTCGGCGCTCTCCAGATGCTCGTCGTTTATCGCATTGATTCTTTTTGCGAATCCGGCATGCGCCGCCAGATGCATGGTGCGCTCGTCATAGTCGAAACTGTTCATGATCTCTTCTTCGTGAGAAAAATGAATGTCGACATAGTCTTTCAGGCCCAGCAAAACGCCGGACACAATATTGTCCGTATCCCGGTTGCTGACCGCATCGCGCAGGTCGTTCAAGTAATCGATAATTTTTTTGTGTTCCTGGTCGATATCCTGGCGGCCCGTCTCGATGGCCTTTGACCATTCAAACTTGATAAGGTCATCTCCATCCTGCTGTTCGCTCAAAATTTCCTCCGATGGACAATCTTTGGCAGTGTTAAAGGACTTGGCTGGCTTGTCAAGCCAGCCAAACATCCCTGCTCCGGCATGGACAGCCGCTTGATGGCAAGGTATGGTCGTGGATAGCGAACGCAAGCGTAGCAAGGCTAAAACGAGATGAGCGACGAAGTCCAAAAAAAAGAAAAGCCAGAGGGCAGTGATCAGCCGACTACCGGCGGCCTGATGGAATGGTCCGAGGCGATGTCCGTCGGCAACGATGTTCTGGACGACGATCACAAAACTTTTTTCGATCTGGCCAAGATCATTCTGGAAGTTGACGCCGACAACAACAACAACATCGTCTTTCAAAGCGCCCTCAACATGCTGGCCGATTACGTCAATGGTCATTTCCTGCGAGAGGAAAAGGCCTTGCGGGCCGTGAACTATCCGCATCTCGACGCGCATCTGCAAAAGCACAAGGCCTTTCGCCAGCATGTCATGAAAATCGTTCAGGAATATGGCGAGGGAAAGAACGACGACATTCGTAACCTGCCGGGTTTGGTCGTGAGTTGGCTCAAACAGCATATCCTTGCCGAAGACATGCAGTACAAATTCTGGATCAAGGAAAAATTTGTCGACAAGCGCCCGCTGGCCTTCCTGGCCATAGAGGCGGAAACTGGGGTCTGATCATATTCCTATGCCGGGCACACCATGGCTCTAACCTCTGCCTTTTCCAGCAAGAAATGCCTGGTCATCGCTGATAGCCCAGACCTGGCGCGGCTTTTTCTGCACAGCCTGCGTCAGGTGGGCTTGACGGATGGTTTCAAGGCTGACGATGTGGAAGAAGCCAAGAAACAGCTTTTCAAATTCGATTTCGATCTGGTGATTTGTGCGGAACTGGGAGTTGAAGGCTTCCTGGAAATCCTGCGCACCGTCCGTCGCGACTTGCAGGGTGTGCGGATGACGACGCCCGTCGTTTGTTTTTCCCTGAACTGGGATGGCGCTGTTCTGCCCAAGCTGCGCGATGCCGGAATCACGCTTCCGGCGGCACTGCCCTTCAGCCTGTCGAGCCTGCTGAAAACCCTGACCCGCGCCTTCGGCCCCAGAAGGTTCATCGACACGCCCGCTTATCGTGGACCCTGCCGCAGATTGCGGGCCATTCCCGATTACAACGGGCCGCGCAGGCGTACCGCTGATTCAAATGTTGCGGTCGAGAAGGAAATGAAAGCGGATTCCACGCCCAAGGCCCCTTCGCGCCCAATCCGTCAGGAATTCGATACAAGAGAGGCAAGCGACGATTACAGGGGCGGCGGCGGCGAAAAGGAAGTTTTCTACGGCGATCCAACGATGCTGCAGACCAAGATCGTCATCGACGATGCCTGTGTTACGGTCGGGCAGGTGACGAAATTGTCGGGGGACTTGCAGGCCGTGAAAACACCCGGCGAGCGCGCCGACCTGCTGCATCAGATCGCCGATACGACCGAGCGCATGGTCAATCTGTTTACCTTGGCCATTGCGCGGATTCAGGTGCATGGGTGCGACGACCACCTGCTGGGGCGCCTGGGCGAGGTCAAGGAGAATATTGTCAGCAACACCGAGGGGCTGGCCGAGGCGACCGCCCGGCACGCCATCGATTACGGCGAGAAGATTCTGGCCAAGGCGCACGGCTTTCCTCTGGGAGCGGCCGAGTTGATGACGCATCAGATCACGCGCATGGAGACGGTGATCCAGGTGGTCGGTGGTGCCGACAAGCTGAACGAGTCCACGCAAAAGTTGGTTGTCCAGGCGCGGCATATCTTGAAAAAGGTCGTGGCCAGGGAAGCGAAGATCGCCAGCATCCTGCCGGAAGTCGATGGAATGCAGGCATGAGGAAGCAAATTCAGGTAAGTGGAGGGCCAGCCCGTGGCTGATCAAAAAAAAGAAGTGGCCATGTCCATCATCAGGGACATTATCGTCAGCGCCTCGGAGGCAGCGAAGGTGGCCCGTTCCCTGGAAGCCGAGACCAGACAGCCGCCGCCTTTGGTGGTGGCGCTGGACAATCCGCAGAGTGCCGCCCCCGTTCAGGCCAGGCCCGCCCCCCCCCTGCCGCCTGCCGTGGCGAAACCGCCAGCCACTGCGGCCCCGCCGTCACCGCCGCCGAAGCCCGTAGCACCCCCTCCCGCCCCTGCGCCGGTGAAGGCTGTGCCCGAAGCGGTCAAAGAAGAAATTCCCGAACCACCCAAGGAAGTGGTCAAATCCGCCTCGCAAAGCGATGTGCTGGCCATGATCAGTCGCTCAACGCCCAAGAAGCCGAAATAGCCCAGCCATGGCAAATCCCCTGGCAATGTTCGTTGAATCCCCAAGGGGGCTGCCATGATCACGGCCCTCTTTGCGGGCCTGCTTTTGCTGGCGCTGGGAATTCTGGCCAAGGGTTTCTTTGCCCATCTGATGGTTTTGCTGGTGGCCTGGCTGGCTAAGAACGGCTTGCTATTGGGCTTGTTGAAAACGCGGGTTGGGCGGCGTATGGTTCGCAATGTCCGCCTGAAAGCCTATTCCCATGCCGGGCAGGGGGAAAAGCGCCGGAAAATCTACCGGGTTTTCAAATTGGTGGCGCATGTGGAGGATAGGGCCATGGGGGCGCTGTCAAAACTGAAGGCGGCAGGTGCGGCGATCGTTGGCGCAAGGTCGCGCCCAGCGGTTGCAGCTTCAGCACTTGGCGCCAAGCCGGGCGCAGCAAAAAAGAATCTTCGTGGAAAAGACGTTCGGTTCGGGCGTTGGAACGTTAGGAAAGAACATGACTGACCAGGCATGCCCCATTGAGTGGACGCCCGACTTATCGGTCGGGGTCGAGGTCATCGACGATGATCACAAGACGTTCTTCGTCGTGGCGGCTCTCATGCAGAGCGCCATTCGGGAGAACCCTCAGAATTTGGAGGCGATCTTAAGGTCTTCGATCACGATTCTGCTGGAATATGTCAATGGGCACTTCCTGCGTGAGGAACGCGCCATGGAGGCGGCAGGCTACCCCAAGCTTGCGGAACATCACGCCCTGCACGAAGACTTCAAGGCCACGGTCCAGCGCTTAGTCGAAGAGTTCAATAAAATCGCGGCCTTTGACGAGCATAAAAAGGCCGCCCAGAAACTTGCCGAAGTCGTCAATGACTGGGTGTGCGATCACATCGCCAAGGTCGATATGGCTTACATGGATTTTGTGAAGGCAGAGCATGTCGATTCCCGGCCTTTGGCCTTTCTCTCCCAGGAAGCCGACGAAGGCGGGGATGACGACGATTTCGATCTGATGAGCATGATTCCCGAGGACGGCCCGCACTGAAGGCTGCGCAGCTTCGGAAATCTCGGGAAAAGCGGTTTGCACGACAAGGAAGAGACAGTGTTTAACATCCTTTCTGCAGAATATTGTCTTGTGCTTGATCCAAACCCGCATTATCAGCGGTTGGTCAGGGAAATCCTGCGCTTCGGCGGCCCCAAGAATCTCGAGATCGAGTTCGCCGTCGATGCCGATCATGGCCTGCGCCTGCTTCACGAAAGGTTGATGCATTTCATCGTCATGGAGGTCAAACTGCCGCTTGAGGAGTCGATCGATTTTCTGATGAAAATTCGAAGAGGCCGGACGAAGTGGAACTTCGACATCTCGCTGCCCATCATCGGTTATGCCGACGCCTTCACGCCGCAGGAGATTTATCGTCTGCGCGATGCGGGCATCAGCGAGTTGATGATCAGGCCGCTATCTGCTGCCATCTTCTTCAAATGTCTGAAGTCCGCCTCCAACCGGAAATTCATCGAGTCCCCCGGTTATTGCGGTCCGGATCGCAGACGACGTCTGGTCATGAATTACGCCAACAAGAGACGGGCCGACGACAGGGCGGCGGAACTGGCCGAGGCGGCCAAGGCGGAAGAGGCGCGTCTCAAGGCTGAAGCAGATGCAAAGGCAGCTCTTCAGGCGGCGGCCAGGGCCGAGGAGGAAAAGGCCCGCAGGCTGGAGGAAGCCCAGGCCGAGGCGGTGCGCAAGAAGGCTGAAGCGGAAGAATTGGCCCGCAAGAAAGTCGAAGCCGAGGCCGCAGCGGAAATGGCTCGCAAGAAGGCCGAGGCCGAGGCTGAAGCGGCGGCGGCCAAGCCCGATCTTTCCGCCATGACGCAAGAAGAGCTTGCCCGGCATTTGCTGAAGCAGAAAAAATAGCAGGATGGTCTAAGTCGCTGGGGTGGCGGCGGAAAGCGCTTCCAGCATGGCCAGCCGATCCTTGAGCGACGCGCGTTCGAAGGCGACCTGGGCCGACGTCTTGGGCTGCGGCGAGACGCGCGACGGATCCTGGCTTGAGAAAATTTCCGGCGGTGGAGCGTTTTTCCTGCGCCGCTTTTTCAGCTTTCCAAACGCCTCGAACAGATGGCGCACCAGGGCCTCCTGCTCACGCAGCGAGGCGCTGATCTCCTCGGGAAGCTTCTTTTTGGAAGCCCCGCCCCCCCTTTTCGAAGGTGGTTTCTTTTCAGCCTTCGGTTTCCCGGCAGCCTCGATGCGCTTGGCCATTTCTTGGCTCAATCCGTTATCCCAGACCTTTGAATCCTACCATAGTCGGCTTAAAAATCCAGCGAATCCAATGGGAAGGCCGCCCCACAAGCCCTGGCGGGGACAAGGGGGCGACCGCCCATAGATATTGAGAATTAAGGCATTTGACCTCAACACGGCAGCGCGCAGCGCCACGAAAGCCCCTGAAAGCCAAAGGCTAGTTGCAAATGAGAATAGATGTCAATATTATCTAGCCTCAGAGCTGAGGCATGGGGCCTTGACGGGGAGTCTTTTGGGAATGGCCAGTTGCTGCGAAAACAAGAGTTGCGAGATCAGCGCTCTGAAGGCCAGACATGCGCGCGTCCTTTGGGCCGTCCTGGCCATCAACGCCACCATGTTTTTCGTAGAAGTATCGGCGGGCATCTTGGCCAGTTCAACCTCGTTGCTCGCGGATTCGCTCGATATGCTGGGCGATTCCCTGGTTTACGGATTCAGCCTGTTCGTGCTGTCCCGCTCGGAACATTGGCAGGCCGTCGCCGCCCTTGGCAAAGGCATCTTCATGCTTCTGTTCGGGCTCGGCGTCCTGGGGGAGGCTATCTACAAGATTCTCAATCCGGTGATGCCGGGTGTCGAGACGATGGGGATTGTGGGTGGTCTGGCCCTGGCCGCCAACCTGATTTGCTTTTATCTTCTCTACAGCCATCGGGAAGACAATCTGAATATGAGTTCGACTTGGCTTTGTTCCAGAAACGACTTGATCGCCAATTCCGCCGTTTTGCTGGCGGCCTTTGGCGGTTATGCTCTCAGCTCGCGCTGGCCCGACATCATCGTCGGCGGATTGATCGCCTGTCTCTTTCTAAACTCGTCGTTTGGCGTGCTCGGCCGCTCTGTTCAAGCGGTGCGCCAGCAGGCAAGACCCGCATAAAGACCTTGCTCAGCCCGCGTTCAGATTGGACGCTATAGTTTAGCGTCAATAAGGCGGGACAGAGCAGGGGCATGAGCGGCGACGACATCAAGATTCAGGTTTGGGATCCGTTCATCCGCATCTTTCATTGGCTGAGCGTTCTTGGCGTGCTCCTTGCCTCGGGGACGGGGTTCCTGCTCTCCGACCCTTGGCTGGGCCTTCATGTCGCGGTGGGATGCGCCCTTGCCGTTTTGCTGGCGACCCGCTTTTTCTGGGGTTATGTCGGTTCGCAGTATGGTCTGTTTTCCAGCTTTCCCCTGCGCCGACAGGAAATCTTGCATCACTTGCTGGATCTGACGCTGCTTCGTCCAAGACATTATTTGGGCCACACCCCGCTGGGATTGGTGATGGTCGTAACCTTGATGACGGTCATGGCCGTCGTGGTTGTGACCGGCATCCTCGTCTTGAGCGGAGAGGAAAGGCAGGGCCCTCTGGCCGGCGCCGTTCCCTACGTGATCGGGCATCACGCCAAGGTGTTGCACGGCCTTTCCACGCTTGCCTTGCTGGCGCTGGCCGCCCTTCATGTGGTTGGGGTTCTGGCGGAGAGCCTTCTGACAAAACAGAATCTGCCCAAGGCCATGATCGACGGCAAAAAGGAAGCGGCCTTTCATATTCCTTATGCCGCGCGGCGATCCTGGGGCCAAGCCGCCAAGCGCCTGGGACAGGCCGCTCTTCTGGGACTCGCCCTTGCGTTGCTGGCGCTGCTGTTTCCGCCGCCACCCACGATCACGCTAACCTCAAACTATGTGCGCCATTGCGGAAGTTGCCACGATCCTTTTCATCCAAGCCTGCTGTCCAGCCCGGCCTGGCAGGCCATTGTCGGCAATCTTCCCCTTCATTTTGGAAAGCATGTGGCGCCTGTCTCTGACGAGCTGTCCGAGATTATGGGGTGGCTGTTGGCCCATGCCGCCGAGACGGCCAGTACCGAGCCCGCCTTTGCCATCGGCAGCGCTTCGACGTTGGAAGCGCCCAGAATCACGGCGACTCCCTTCTGGAGAATGAAGCACCAAGCCATCGAGGAGGCAAAATTCTTTGCTGCCGGGGGGGCGTTGCGCTGCTCAGGCTGCCATGCCGACGCATCAAGCGGCACCTTCGCGGATCAGGCCATCGACAGCAAGCCGCCAAACCCTCGCTGATGTCAGCGGTCTTTCACAGCGAGAAGGCGCGCCAGGATTTATCGCGGGGCACATCCAGTGTCCCGATCCGGAAGTTCGTGAGATTTGAAACGAGCGATTTTCGAGCTTCCGGATCGATAAGGACACTCTAGCAGGCTGCTGAAAAACCCCTGGCATTGATCCTTTGGCCGTGATTCACTTTTTGTGACGGCCAAGGGGGGAACGAGATGGCGGATCGGACGGGCAGACGGGCAGCCTTTTCAGTTACGTCCATCTTGAAGAGCGGGTTCCGAAGAAGCACCACCTGCGCCTTATCCGCGATCTGGTGAACGAGACGCTGGCCGGGCTGGATGCTGAGTTTGACCGGCTTTACGCCGACGAGGGACGTCCTTCGATTGCGCCGGAGCGCCTACTGCGTGCCAGCCTGTTGCAGATGCTGTATACGATTCGCTCGGAACGCCAGTTGATGGACCGTATCGAGTTCGACATGCTTTTCCGCTGGTTCGCAGGGCTGGGGATCGACGATCCGGTGTGGGACCCCAGCACCTTTTTCAAGAACCGCGACCGGCTTCTGACGGCGGATGTGGCGCAAGGATTTCTCTCTGGCCTGTTGTCGAACTCGCGGGTGAAGCGGCATTTGTCGCATGAGCATTTCTTGGTGGACGGCACATTGCTGGACGCCTGGGCGTCGATGAAGAGCTTCCAGCCCAAGGACAGCCCTGTCGATCCGTCTGGGCCGGGGTGCAATGCCGAGCGCGATTTCAAGGGCGAGAAGCGTTTGAACGAGACGCACGCCAGCACCACCGATCCCGACGCCCGCCTGTATCGTAAGGGCAGTGGGCAGGCCAGCCGCCTGTGCTATATGGGCCATGCGCTGATGGAGAACCGCAATGGCCTGGCCGTGGGCGGCGAGGTCACGCATGCCACCGGCACGACGGAACGCGATGCGGCGCTTTCGATGCTCGACGCCGCCGGATGCCCCAAGCGCCGGATCACATTGGGCGGCGACAAGGGCTATGACGCAAGCGAGTTCATCGGCGATCTGCGCGACAGGAACGTAACGCCGCACATCGCCATCAACGGGTATGAAACGAAAGCCGGAAAGAAGCGCAAGACCGCCATAGATGGCGCATGACGCGTCATCCGGGCTACGCCATCAGCCAGGTCATCCGCAAGCGGATCGAGGAAATCTTCGGCTGGAGCAAGACCACCGGCGGGCTGGTCAAGGTGAAGGTACGCGGGCTGGCGAAAGTGCAGGCCGTCTTCACCATGGCGCTCGTCGCCTAGAATCTGGTCCGCATCCCGAAACTGGTGTCCAACACAGGATAATTGCGTCCGAACCGGGGCGATTGAACCGGAAATAACCCCAGAAGCCGCAAAATGCGGCGCCAAAAAGGCCGAAATCCCCGGCCAATGGCACAGAAGGGGGGAAGGCGGCGCCAAACAGAAGGGCTTTTCAGCAGCCTGCTAGAAAACATTTGACCCTAGGCCGTTCCCGAGACCTCGCGGTTGCGCACGCGATAGCACAGCACGTCGACGCTGGGACCTGACTGATCCGAAGACAGCGTCCACTTGCGGGTTACCGGCTCGAACACGAAGAGTTCCTTGTCGGTGGCGGCGTTCGAGAAGAGCTCTTCCAGAATGAGAACCTCGCCCGAGGTGGCGATGGGGCGCAGGCGGGCCGCCGGGCTGATCGAATTCAGAAGAAGGTCGCTGTGGCCGGTTTCATCCATGTCGGTGCGTATCGTGGCAAAGCCCCAATTCACACAGACGCTTGAATCTACCTTCATGTCGCGCAAGATGTTGATGTAAAGACCGGCGCAGCGTAACGCGTCCGTCGGATTCTCGAATCCGGCGATGATGCTGCTATCCTTGGTGGCCATGGATATCTGCGTCTTAACGCCAAAAAAGATTTTGTTGTACTGCATGAGCAGATCCACCAGCAGACGTCTTTCCTCTTTCGTCTTGCGGCTGAAGGGCTCGGAATACAGCATCAAGATGGCCAAATCCTTGCGCTCGTAGGTGTAGAAGCCCTCATCCGCCTCTTCCTCTGGTGCCGGGGCTGGTGCCGGGGCAAGCTGTGGATGAACCACCGGGGCTTGCTGCGCAGTTGCAGGCTCTGGCGCGGGCGATGTCTCTGCAGGGATGGCAGCGTTGGCCGGGGCCATCTCCAGGAGCGCTTCGGCAAGAACGGGCGGGGCCTCGGGCTCTGCTGGAACGACGATCTCGGCAGGAGTGGGGGCGTGCTCGGCAGCCAGGGAAGCGACGGTTTTAACCGGCTCGGGCTCCTTGGGAAGCGAGGGCTGCCGGGCCTCTTCAACGGGAGGCGACGGGGGCTCGGCAACGGGGACTTGCCGGGCGATTTCCTCAGCGGACTCGGGTGCTGTTATCGGCGGCGAAGGCTGTCTGGCCTCGAGGGGGGCGGATTCAAGTTGGGGCGCTTCGGCTGTCGGAGCCTCCAGCGTTTCCATAAGTGAGGCGGATTCTGGCTCGGATGCGGCTATCTTTGTATCTGTCGGCGCAATTTCGGGCGCTACGGATTCGTTTGTCTCGACCCTGGAAGATGTTGGGGCCTGCGCCTCTCCTTCCTGCTTAAGCGATTTTTCTTCTTTGCCCTTGCCGGGTTGACCGGCATCGAAATCAAGCTCGCCGGTTTCGTCGTCGCCGCCATCCGCGTCATCGTCCGAATACGGGCGCCGCCGGCCGCCAACGCGATAGTCGCGGATGATGGCGCCACTCATATTGGCGCCATCGAACTTGGCGCCGCTGGTATCGGCATCCGTCAGCATAGCGCCGCCCAGGTCGGCCTCGCGTAGATCTGTTCCGGCCAAAATCGCCCGGGTCAGATTGGCGCCGGTCAGCTTGGCTCCGACAAGCCGCGCCCCCGCCAGATTCGCCCCCGTCAGATCGGCACCGGAAAGATTGATCTTTCCCACCAGGCTGGCGCCGGCCAAATTCACCCTGCGCAGACAAGCCCCTGAAAGATTGGCCCGCAAAAGATAGGCGCCTGCGATGGTTGCTCCTTCGAGATAGGCCCCAGAGAGATTGACTTCATCCATATTCGCGCCAGCCAGATTGGCCAGCCGCAAATTCGCCCCAGAAAGGTCAGCCTTGCGCAGATTGGCCAAAGACAGGACGGCGCCCGTGAGGTCCATTCCGGCAAGATCGGCGCCTTTCAGATCGGCACCGGCCAGATCGGGCAGAACATCGGGCTCCTGCTGGCGCCACGCATTCCAGCGGCCAGCCCCCTGTCCTACAACATGTAGATGATGAACGTTCGTCATGCCCCCGTCCGGAATAGCCCTTCGTCGCTAAGGTAAACTGATATTCCGAAGCTTTATGGATTAGCCCTTCTTGGATTGAACCACAATATCTCGTTAGGGTCCAGCGTTGAGAACAACAATTTGATGTGTTGATTGCTTCTCGAAGCCCCGCGTTTCAGATGCGGGCGCTTGGCTCCGAAAGGCCTGGGAAGCTTCTTTGCGCCATCCCAGCGCTTGTGGTGCGACGATCGACGATGAGGCCGCTACCCCCCGGCAGGGATCAAGGGCGGACCGGAGTCGGGGCGGGAGCCGGGGGCAGGGGGGCCTGAGCCCGTGTCGGAGCAGGGATATTGACAGCTCCCGCCGCCAACGTTATTCTATTTGCAAATAAATCGCACTCGCATATCTGGGGGCTAAGGTCATGAAGACGCAAGCAGCTATCTCGGGCCGTCAAGCGAACCGCCAGAGATTTAGTGCAGCAACGGAGTCGGCCGCGGGAATTGGCGTCGGCGCCGCAGGTGCTGCGGTCGTGAAGGCCAAGGGATTGCTTCTCCTTGGCAAGGGGGCCGTTGTTGCTCTCGGCGCCGCAGCCGCTGGGCCGCTTGGTGTCGGGCTCGCCGTCGGAACCCTGGCGGCGCTTCTTTATGGCGCCAACGCCATGCGCTCAAGCGATCCGTTCAGGCAACTGGCTTAGGGCCGGATTTTTCCAGGCCAGCCTGGTCCAAGGTTGGGGGCAAGCTCAGATGCCATTGGGACTCTACCTGGGGCAGGATGAAACTTGGGTCTCTGGTCAAATGAGCTGGCGTGGATCAGCGCGGTGCTGGGAGTTCGCTCCTGCTTCAGCCGGAAAAGGCTGGAAGGCTCACGGAGCTTAATGAACGCTCCCGCCCGCAATGCGCTGGTGACAGATTTCGAAGATCTGATCGGGATTTTGTTGCTGCCCGATCCGAACAACCGCTCTGGTTATTCTCCTTTGTATCTGTGACGCAGAGAATACATGCGAAACGATCCGTAGCCTTTTGCGCTGTCCAGGCATCCGACATAGTCACAATTAAACCTCTCGCTTGCCTCCAGATACAGCTGAGCTGCGAATTCTTCCGTTACGTAGACATAACCAGGGGGGGTAATTGGTTCGATACGTGCCGCACGGACGATATCACCTCCAAAGAATTTCTGATAACCCGTCACGGGATCGCGCATGGAATAGACCGCGCCGACATGGGCGGAAACCCTAAGCGCCAAAGGAGGAAGGCCGTGAAAATCGATCCGCTGCATGCTCTTGATCAATTCCAGTCCACATTCTGCTGCTGCAGCAATATCCGTAAAGGCAATATAGAGACCATCTCCCGCCGTTTCTCGGTAAGCGACTTTGTCCTCGAAGGGGGCAATGCTCTTGGCAAAGCCGCCCAGGACGCGATCGACGAATATGGGGATCGCATCCTCCTCGATTTTCGAAGAACCCTTTACGTCGGCAAACAAAAGCGACTTTAGGACCATAGGCGTGCCGACCATCTCCTCGGGTTTCGGTCTGCGACGACAACGCGTGGAGATAACGGTCTGCCGACGACCGATCCGTCCCCACTTCAGGACATCGAAATCCGTTTCAGTGAGTTGGCTGGCAGGCTGCCCATCCCAGTCGTCGCCCTGTCGAAAGTGGTCCATCCTTAGAGTTAGGATTGGCCCATTGATACAGGAGAAAAAGCATGTCCCGTCAGAGATATACGCCGGAACAGATCATCGGGAAGCTGCGTGAGGCCGAGATCGCGACCGCCAAGGGCGGCACGGTATCGGACGCTTGCCGTCAGATCGGTGTAACCGAACAGACCTTCTGCCGCTGGCGCAAGGAGTACGGCGGCCTGAAGGTCGATCAGGCCCGCCGGTTGAAGGAACTTGAGCAGGAGAACCTGCGGCTGAAGAAGCTGGTGGCCGACCTTTCCTTGGACAAACAGATTCTGGCCGAGGCGTCGAAGGTCAATTTTTAAGTCCCTCCCGCCGCCGGATTTGCATTGAGCAGGTGCGCCAAGAGCTCGGGGTTTCCGAGCGGCGCGCCTGCCAGGTTATCGGCCAGCATCGTTCGACACAACGCAAGCCGCCCAAGAACGACGAACAGGAAAAGCGTCTGACGGCGGACATCGTCGAACTGGCCCGGCAATACGGACGTTACGGCTACCGGCGCGTTCACGCCCTGCTTTTACAGGCGGGTTGGGATGTCAGCCTTTCGGTGGTCGAGCGCATCTGGCGGCGGGAGGGTCTCAAGGTTCCGGCAAGACAGCCGAAGCGCAAGCGCCTGTGGCTGAACGATGGCTCGTGCATCAGGCTCCGGCCCGAGTTCGCCGGCCATGTCTGGAGCTATGACTTCGTGGAAGACCGCACTCACAATGGCAGGAAGTTTCGCATGCTGAACATCGTCGACGAATATTCCAAGGAATGCCTGGCTATCGTGCCGCAGCGCCGCTTTCCGTCCGAGGACGTGCTGGCGGTGCTGGCCGATCATTTCATCGAGCGCGGCCCGCCCTTCCATATACGGTCCGACAACGGGCCTGAGTTCATTGCAAGGGCTTTGCGCAAATGGCTGGGCAAGATCGGTGTCAGAACGCTGTACATCGAACCCGGCAGTCCGTGGGAGAACGGCTATATCGAAAGCTTTAACGCCAGGCTGCGTGACGAACTGCTGAACGGCGAAATCTTCTACACGCTGGGAGAGGCGCGCATCATCACCGCCATATGGCGCGAACATTACAATAAGGTGCGTCCGCACAGTACGCTGGGCTATCGTCCGCCTGCGCCGGAAGCGATCCTGCCAAGCTGGACGTCCGGCTCCGCTACGCTCCGCCGAACGCCCAGCTTGGCATCAGGGGGCGTCTTGAACTAACATAGCACCCGGACCACTCATCGCAGGCAGTCCAGATTTGATCTGTTTCCGCTGTCCAGTCCATCGAGCAAGCGATCGACCTCGTCCTGGTCGAAGCCGAGCAGCGACAGGTCGATTTCCTCGTCGGCAAGAGCCTGAAGCTCGGCGGCCAGCAACTCCTCGTCCCAACCCGCGTTCAAGGCCAGCTTGTTGTCGGCGATGATGTAGGCCCGGCGCTGCGCTTCGGTCAGATGGTCGAGGACGACCACCGGCACGGTGTCCAGCCCCAGCTGGCTTGCAGCGGCAAGCCGACCGTGACCGGCGATGACGTTGCCCTGGCCGTCGGCGAGGATGGGCACGGTCCATCCGAATTCGATCATGCTGGCGGCGATCTGCGCCACCTGGCCGTCCGAATGGGTCCGCGCGTTGCGCTCATAAAGGCGCAGCCGGTCGATCGGCCAGTGCTCGACCGCGTCGGGAAAATGCAGGGACATGGGGTGGTAACCTCAACTGGTAACCTGGGGGTGGTAACCGGTAACCTGACGGGCCGGTTACCGGGCTGGTTACCACCCTTGGTTACCACCTCACGAAACGGAAAAAGGCGCGCATATCAAAGACTTGCGCGCCCTCAGGGTGGTAACTGGTAACCGGGTGGTAACCCAAATTTTCGGGCTGTCGGTAGCGATCTTTTGCGCTGTTGCCGCCAGCATACCCTATCGGCCAGGGAGGATCCGTGCATTATCAAAGGCTTGCGAGGTGTTTGACGCCTCTCACGATTTCCGGTAACATTTCCGGTAACAGTGTTTCCGGAAATATATCCGGAGTTTTTGAAGGAGCCCGCCATGACCGCCGTGCGCAAGGATGCTGTGTCCACGTACCGAAAGCGCCTGAAGAAGCAGGGGGTGGTCCGCCTTGAGGTGCAGGTGAAGAAGGACGACGCGCACCTGGTAAAGGGCGTGGTGCAGGCGCTCCTGGATCCTGGACGCGAGAGCGAGGCGCGCGCTTTGCTGCGCGAACGCTTCGGGACTGGAAAGGCCAGGGGACTGAAGGCGCTCCTGGCATCCGCTCCGCTCGAAGGGATCGAGCTTGAACGCGACCGCGACTTCGGACGGGACGTCGATCTATGAACTACCTGATCGACACCAACATCATCTCCGAGGTCCGCAAGGGTGAAAGATGCGACGCCAACGTGGCGGCGTGGTATGAGCGGATCGACGACGCCGATCTCTATCTCAGCGTGCTGGTGCTGGGCGAGATCAGGAAGGGCATCGAGCGCGCCCGCCCCAAAGAACCGGCCCGCGCCAAGGCGCTGGAGAAATGGCTGGCTGAGGTGCGTGAGGCGTTCCAAGGCCGCATCCTGCCGGTTGACGACGCGGTT
The DNA here is from genome assembly GCA_015231795.1 of Alphaproteobacteria bacterium. Taxonomy (NCBI): domain Bacteria; kingdom Pseudomonadati; phylum Pseudomonadota; class Alphaproteobacteria; species Alphaproteobacteria bacterium. The sequence continues at coordinate 424,615 of JADGAX010000003.1, forward strand.
GCCGAGGAATGGGGCCGCATGGCGGGTGGGCGTTCCATTCCGACCATTGACGGCCTTCTTGCCGCTACGGCCAAGGTGCATCGCATGACCCTGGCCACCCGCAATCTGGCCGACGTGGACGGCCTGGGGGCCAAATTGGTCAATCCGTTCGAAGCAGTGAAGGCTCATCGCTAATCCTTGCTGTCGCGCCTCTCGCGATCATGGCGAAAGCATACCGCTGCCCAGGCGCATCTGTCTCACATACCGATGTCTCACCGAAAAATGTCTCACTTATCCATTCATGCTTGACAGATGATTGGCGCGCGCCACCACGAAGGACTGCGAGCGCTTACCCGGAACCCTGCGTCCATTCAGCTTGAGTGCGATCACGCTAAGGCCATATTGCCAGCGCCGATTCGCCGTCGCCCGGCTGACGCCGAACCGCCAGCAGATTTCTTTCCATTGAGCGCCTTCGGCCCGCGCCCAGACCAGCTTGCCGTCCTCGCCCGCCAGGAAACGCATCCAGGCCAGCGTTTCCTCCATGCGCGAGATTGCCGCGGCCAAAGGTGGAGGGCGGCGCATGGGCTGCGGTTCCCGGCCGACCATGTCGGAGAAATCGTGAACGACCTCAGGCCAGACGCCGAAATATCCCCGCACCCTTTCCTCAGGCAGACGCTTCAGCACATCCGCGGCTTCGGCCAATCGTTCCTCGATCTGTTCGGGCGTCCAGTCAGTCATGGCGGGCCTCCGATTTCGGGCGCGGGCCGTAGAGCCTCTGGCCCAGTTGCTTGACCAGTTCGCGCTCCGGCCAGTTCAGGCGCTGATCGTCTTCGGCGATCACCAATACGCCCTGCCGCTTCCAGCCCTCGCGCTTGACCTGCTCAGGATCGCGCCGCTCGCCACCATAACCTTTGGGGAAATATCTCATCGCACACCCCTCCTGATTTTCCTGGCCCTGATTATTCTGGCCCTGGTTTCCCTGGTGGTGACGGATGTGACGGGTTCTCCCTTATAACCCGTATAGGCGCGCACACGCGCATGCGTGACGCCTATATAGAGGGAATCCGTCACATCCGTCACCGCATTGATATTGCTGCGTTTCATTTTCGACCTCATGGGTTCAGAATTCCATTTCACCGGCAGTTCTCGATTGCTCGCACAACCGAAGCCCGCGGAAGTGACGAGCGTTCTTGCTGCGCCACTGCTCGAATCCCCGGTTGGTCAGGTTCTCGGCAAACCGCTTGATCGAGCCTGTGAACTCGCCATTGGCCTCGGCCCAGCTCTTCCAGTCGGCGTAAAGGGCCGCCGACATCTCGGTGTGATTGACGGAGCAAACGCAGCGCTCGTCGAGCCAGCGGCCAAGGGCGTCCTCGGATTCAAAATATTCGTCGGTGGCGGCCATCACCGCTGTCGGAGGCCTGAGCCCCGTCCGCTGCCATTCCAGGCAGCCTTCGACCGCCCAGGCGAGAATGCCGTCGCGTTCGGCCAACAGCCGGTCGGGAAGCTGTTTGTCGCGCTTAGCCGGGGGGATGGTGACGGTGAAGGGCACCATGTGGAGACGGCGGCGCATCGCCTCATCGACATTGCGAATGGCCGGCTTGTGATTGCCGGCGACCAGCAGCTTGAATTGCGGGACGAACTCGAAAAAATCCTGGCGCATGAAGCGGGCGGTGATCTTGTCGCCGCCGGTCAGGGCCTTGAGCTTGCTTTCCGCCCAGCGGCGCCCCTGCTCGGTTTCGATGGAGGTGACGACGCGGGCACCGCGCAAGCCAGCCATATCGGTGGGATGTCGCTCGGATGTGGTGGCCATGAACATGTCCATCGCCGCCACGGTGGCGTAATCGCCCAGGATGACGGTCAGGGTGTTGGCGAACACGGATTTGCCGTTGGCGCCGGTGCCATAGAGAAAGAACAGCGCATGCTCGCTGGTGACACCGGTGAGGCAGTAACCTGCCACGCGCTGAAGGTAGGCTTGAAGCTCACGATCGCCGCCGGTGACCGTAACCAGGAACTGCCGCCAGGTTGGGCAATCGCCCTCTGGTGTCGCCAGGGTGATCTTGGTCATGGCGAGTGCTCGATCATGCGGCATGATGTTGCCGGTATGCAGGTCGACCACACCCTGCGGGGTATTCAGCAGCCAGGGATCGCGGTCCCATATTTCTGCAGTGGCGGCATGGGAGCGGTCGGCCCGGGCCAAGCGTTCGACCGCCGCCACGGTTGCTGCCGATGACAGTTTGGCTCTCAGCTTGGCCGTGCGGCAGGCCGAGGCCGCTTCCCGGCAGATCAGGCGGGCCAGATCATAGGCCAGAAGGGTGCTTTCCTTCTCCCAACGCTTGGCGGTCCAGCACAGCCATTGCCCCCAGGCGGCCACATAGCGCCAATCCTCGGCATGGATTTGCGTGAAGGAGGCGGCCAGAGCGTCCTCGGTGAAGGCGACCGGAACGGGGTCCTGGTCGTCATCGGCAAGGGGATCATCACCTTCCTGATTATCATTTTCCTGTACGCTGACATGCTGTTGATCGCGTTGCCACAAACGCTCGGCCTCTTGCTTGAGGCGATCCAGCGCCCAGGGCGGATCGATCCTGGCCTCGTTGTAGGCGACGATCTCGTCCCAGGACTGGGCCGGGGTGACGTGCCCCTCGCGGCAACGGCGGATCCAATAGCCGATCACCCTTGAGAGTGCTTCGAAGCGGGTGGCGCCATCGATGCCACCCTCCCGAACCTGCTGGCCAAACAATTCCGTAACCGTGCCTTTGCCCGTCCCCGCATCGTTGAAATCCAGCCAGGAGGCCCCTTCGCCTTCAAGCGGCGGCATGGCCATGACCGCCTCGGCCAATTCACCGAGATCGTATTCGGAGGTGCTTGTGCTAAGAATCTCGACCAGTCTGCGGTCCCTCTTGGCGTGGATCGAGCCTGCGACGCGGATCGGCTGATGTGCTGAGCGGAACGAGGTGTCGCCACCGACCTTGGTGGCGATGATGTGACGCAGCCTGCAAACGGTGGCGATGTCACCGCCCTCGGCGGGTTCCGTCAGCCGCCAATAAAGATGCAGATTGCGCTGCCCCTCGTCCGTGATTCCCCCGGAGGCAACTTCGAGCGTGGCTGGGCCGAGATGGCGGATCAGATGGTCACGCTTGGCCGCGATGTCGCCATGGTCGAGATCGACCAGAACCACCTGGGTTTGCGCGACATCCTCGGCCTTCGCCTTTCCAGGTGCTGCTACCGTACCGGGGACCACGAAAAGGGCCATGCCGCCATTGGCCGCCCAGGCCGCCTGGCGGGACAGTTTGGATGCCAGATCGGCGTCGGCTTCAATAAAGGGCATATGGGACGGCTGCGATTCCTCCGCTCCCTTTTCGGGCAAGGCCCGCACCGGAACCCAGCCGTCGCAATAGCCGAACACCGCCTCGACATAGATGGCGATCATTTTGGGATCGGGAGCCGGTCCATCCGTCATGGGTAGGGGATTCTGTACTGTCATGCCCAGCACCTCGTCTTCCAGGGACAGAAACGGCATTCAAAGAATTCGGGATCCAAGGTCATGCGGGGCAGAAGTTCGCCCGCATCGGTGGCCTCAAGGATGCGCACCGCCCGGTCGCTGGTCCGCTGCGCAAGCTCGCCGTCGAACGGCACCAGTTCGTGATAAAGCTCGGCCGTGTCCTTGTTGATGGCGGTGAACAGGGCCGAATTGGACGAGATGCCCGGCACCAGACCTTCCATGTAGGCCTGATAAAGAGCTATCTGGGCGGCATAGACCGGCTTGGAAACAGCAACGCCCTTGGCGACGGTCTCACGCCAGTTCTTGGCGTTCATGGTCTTGCATTCCCAAAGTGCTGGAACGCCAAGAGCTATCTCAGGCGGCGCTGTCCCGATGATGCCGTCGACATGACCCCGGATGCGCCCGCCAGCGACCGAGAAGCCGAACTGCTCGCCATCAGGACGATTGCCCTTGCGGGTGAAGAGATCAAGGCCGGCGCCCCGCAGCCAGCGGACGGCCAAGTCTTCCAGTACATGGCCGATGGCGAAGATGCGCAGCGTCTGGCCATTGAAATCGGCGCCATCGTCCTTGGAGGCACCTGCGAATTCGAATTGGAGCGCGCGCTCGCAAGCGTGGCCAAGACGCGAGGCACCCAGATAGGTCCGGGGCGGCACATTCGCCCGTTCGGCGACCAGGCCCTTGTCAATGGCAACGTTGACGGTTTCGGTGAAACTAGGGCGATGATTGAAATCCAGCATCAGAAGGGGATCTCCTGTTCAACGGTCTTTGCCATGTCGCGCATGGCTTCCTGAAAGCCGCCGACGGCAGCTTCGATCAAGGTCCGCACCTGGGCTTCGGAAAGATCGATCAGGCGGGTCTGCCAGCCGATCTCTTCCATGATTTCTGCTAGGGGCTTCATGGCGGCGCGGATGGCGTCACGTTCCTGCTGGGTCAGGTCAACCATGCCAGGACGCTCCCGCGCCAATCGCGTCCAGAAGCCTTGGCAACTCATGGAGCAGAACCAGACCGATGGCCGGGGCCGATTCGAGTGAGCCGGATCGAACCAGCCAAAACCACGAGTTGGCCGCCAGCAGACGGCGCAGAGCGTTCCACGCGGATGCCACATGCAAAGACGAAAGCTGGAGGGCATGAATGATTTCCATTAAGCGGCCCTCCTTGCCTCGTCCCCGTTGGCCCCAAACACCAGGGAGCGGATCGCCTGGCGATTGAACCTGAAGGCCAACAAAGCTGAGGCCTGATAGCGGGTCAGGCCGAGGTCATTGCTATATTCTGTCGGAAGCAGGGCAAGCTGCCTGTCGGAGGGAGGCTGGCTCAGCCAGCGTTTCGTCTTGTGAGCGCTTTCGTCCGTCTCGTTCTGGTTCAGCCAGTCGTCGGCGGCGGCCAGACAGACCGTGCGCTCGCCGATGGCCAGAAGATACGGATTCTGCCGGTTGAGACCGCCAACGCCGTACCAGCGGCCATTCAGGAAGAAGATGCCGCTCCAGGCGTTGAACCCGCTGGCCACCAATGCCGCGTCGTCGCCGAAAAGATCGCACCAGCGAAAACTGGAGCGTTTCAACAAATCGATTTCGGTCATGACGAAATCGCCAATCGGCGTTCCTGCGACAGCGGCGGATCGTTCCCAGACATGGCCGCAGAGGGGGCATTCGGTCACGCCCAGTGGAACGATGGCCCCGCATTCCGGGCATTCCTTGGTTGGCGCGTCTCCTGTGCCGTCGCTTCCTGCCAGATAGATGTCCTGCTCAAGCGAGCCATGCAGAAGGCTCGACGTGCCGAAATCCAGCACGATGCAATCCGTCTTGATGATCCCGGGATGCTCTTCGGGGCTTACGGTGCGCAAGCCGCGGCCAACCATCTGGATCATGGTGCTCTTGAAGGAACTGGGGCGCAGCAGCACCACGCAGCTGGTGGGGGGATGGTCCCAGCCCTCGGTCAGCACGGCGACATTGACGACCACCCTGGCTTTGCCGCAGGCATAGTCGGCAAGGGCAGAGCGCCTCTCACCTTCGCTCGTCTCGCCGGTCACCATTACGGTGTTCACACCCGCATCCCGGAAAGCGGCTGTGACGCTGCGGGCGTGTTCGACGGTGGAGCAAAACACCACGGTCTGACGGTTGGCGGCCTTTTCCAGCCAGTGCCGGGTGACCGCCCCATTGACCGGTACGGTATTCATCACCTTTGAAACCTCGGCCATGTCGAAGTCGTCGCCCGAGCACTTGACCTTGGCCAAATCCTCCTGGACGCCGACATCGATGACGAATGTCCGAGGCGGCACCAGATGCCCCGAAGCGACCAGTTCGCCGATCCGGATCTGGTCGGCAACGTTGGAGAAGACCGGTCGCAATCCCCTCCGGTCCCCCCGGTTGGGGGTTGCCGTCACCCCAAAGATGGCGCACATGGGGTTGAGATGCAGAGCCCGGTCAATGATCCGCCGGTAACTGTCGGCGGCGGCATGGTGCGCTTCGTCGATCACCAGCAGATCAAGGACCGGCATGGCGGCAAGATTGGATTGCCGCGCCAAGGTCGGCACCATGGCGAAGGTGACCTGCCCCTGCCAGGATTTTTCCCCTGCATCCACCACCGAGGTGGTGAGCGCCGGATTGACCTTGAGAAACTTGCTGCGGTTCTGCTCGGTCAGTTCGTCGCGATGGGCGAGCACGCAGGCCTTGGCGCGGGTGTCGCCGATCATGTCGCCGGTGACGGCAGACAGCATGATTGTCTTGCCGGCCCCGGTCGGGGCGACGCCCAGAGTGTTCCGGTGTTCGTCAAGCGCTTGGATGCTGCGCTCGACGAACAGACGCTGGCGGGGGCGCAAGATCATCGCCGTCTCCGATCACTGCGCCCAAGAGGGACGGGCGGCGCTGCCGGCGGGCGGCGGACGATATGCTGTTGCTGACGACGGAGCCGAAACCGTCCCCATCAGCGCCGCATAGTCCTTGTGGTCAGGCGTGATGGCTGCGCGAATCTCGTTCTTGTCCTCGCCGTTGGCATCTTTGCCGATGTCGATCCTGGCCGCGAACTCAATCCCGTCGAGGTCGGCAAGGCCGCTGATCCGTCGCGCCGTCTGGGCCTGGGGCGACGTGTCCTTGTCGGACAGGCCCTTCGCGGAATTGAGCATGCCGCGCACGAAGGCCCGGCCCATGTTGCCCCAGTCCGGCCCCTTGGGGCTGTAAAGGCCGATCAGGGTGAAAATCTTGCGCCGGGCGAATGGGCCTTCCAGCACCGTGAATTCACCGCTGATATAGACGGCGCCGGTGTTGCCGCGCGTGGCGTAGCCGCCCGTCCATCCCTGGGTCGGGTCGTCATAGCCGCCAGGACGGATGGTGAGTCTGACCTTGGCGAGGGTGTTCTTGGGAATCAAATTGGCGACCTGCTTGGCGTCGTTGAAATCGTTCCATGAAGCTGACATGTCTTCTGCTCCTTGCATCAGGATTGGGATTGATCGGGATTGGCGGGGGACTGAGCCTCCTGCCCGGGCGAGGACGGCCGGCCAAACTCCAGCCTTTCGGTGGCGGGCCGGACCGGGCCGCGGATTTTTTCCATCAGGCGGCCGAGATGAGGTTCCTCGATCAAATCGAGGCGACCGCTGCGGTCCTTTGCCGGATAGCCCCATTGGTTCAGGGTCTGGCAGACGAAGGCCCGATGAAGTTTGCCTTCTTCATCCTTGATCTCGGTCATGGTGATGACCTGATCGACGATGCCGGGCAGCTCCAAGCCGGTCTTGGCGCCGTCGATTTGCGGCACGAAGATCTTGCGGTTGAAGTCGTCGAGCTTCTCGTCAAGCACGCCAACGAAGATGACGTTCTTGCCGCGCGTATGCTGAAGATGGGTCAGCCAGGCGATCATCTCGCGGCCCAGAAGCCCATAGGCACCTCGAATATCCGGTTTGCCGGTTTTCTCGGAGAATGCGTCCGGCTGCCCACGACACCATTGGAAGCAAAGCCGCGCGGCGACGGTGATCGAATCGACGAAGATCGTGTCGTAGCGGTCAAGAGCCGTTGGATCGCCGAAACGCGCGCAGACATCGTCATGATGGGCCTGGCTGTAAGGCTGTTCGTCGCGGAGCGCCGGATTGGGGCCGCCGATGAACACGGCGAAGTCACGGCATTCCTGCCAGGTCCGGGGCCGGATGGTGTCGCCCGGCCAACCCTCGATGGCGAGATCGCCCGCCTCAAGATCCATAAACAACGTCGAAGTCGGCGACTTGCTGTCGGCCAGCGCGGTGCTCGACATCAGCGTCCACAGCAGACTTGTCTTGCCGATCCCTGGCTTTCCGAAAATGCAGGCTTTGACGCCGCGGGGTTCCGCCAGACGTTGATCGGCGGTGATGATGCGAAGGCTCATTTCCGGATTTCCTTTTCTTGCATCAGAATGGAGAAGGGGATCGGGTGTTTGTGACGATGGGGCCTTGCGATGGCGACATAGCTGAAGCGACCCTCATCCAGTTTGTTCTGGATCAGATGGACGAGACCTCGCTCGGCCAGATCGAATGCTCTTGCGGCTGTGCGCCATATGACGCTGTTCGGAGCGGTCCGGGCGGCGATGCCCCGATCGATGCAGAGAAAGCCGCGGTAGTATTCGAGGGCGTCTCCCGGCGCGGCTGTGGAGAGCCACGAGCAGAATTCGGTTTCGGTGATCTGTCGGAAAGTTGTGTCGGTGCGTTTCATATCCATTGAACTACCCGATGCGGATGGAATCTCAAATTCGCGGGATTTCGCTCGGTTTCGCCCGCGAACCGGAGGGAAAACAAAATGAGCGGAGCGTGTTCGAGCGAAATGCTGCGGGGTCATAGCGAAGTCTCGTGAAGCTTCGCGGCCTCGAAGGCTTCGACGTCTTCGAGGCGGTAGACGATCCGCCCCCCGACCTTGAGATATGGCGGCCCCACCTTTTGCCAGCGCCAACATTCCAGCGTGCGCGGGCTAAGGCTCCATCGGCGGGACAAGTCGACTTGGTTGAGATGTTTGATAGGACATTTATCCATTATTCCCTCCTATCTGTCCGGTGGCGGGCTTTTCGCTCGACCTCATTCATGAAGGCGATCACGCGATCTGCTGTATCCAGACGTGGGCACCGGCCACGGCGAAGATTGAGAACAAACGATGCATCGCCAATGGATTGCCGACCGAACTCGCTGGGCTTGAACCCTGTCGCTTCAAGGAAGGTCTCGACCCTCTGGCGGAAATGTTCTACGATTGTTTCCATGATAGGAATATTCAAATCAACAAACTCCCATTGCGTCAATTGGAAAAGTTTGTCAATTTCCTATTGTGCCGATTCAAGGAGATAGACCCCCATGGACCTCGATCCCGTCCGCATCCGACTGCTTCAGCTCATTCAGGATGGGGGCACCGACCTCAAGCATGCCTCCCTCGCCGTTGGGAGAAATGCGGCTTACCTGCACCAGTTCATCTTCCGGGGAACCCCCAAGGTGCTGCCGGAAGACCTGCGAAGCGCGCTGGCCGCGTTTCTGGGAGTGGACGAGAACGAGCTGCGCCACGCCGTCATTCCACCCAGAAAGGCGCGTTCGGCAGATTCATCATCAGGCCGTGCGAATGAGGCGCCTGCTCGCTCACGAAAGACCCCGGATGGCTTTTCACCGGTCTCAGAGGTCGATGTCCGTGCTTCTGCCGGTCATGGGGTGATCAATGACGGCCTCGAAGAAACAAAGGAAACCTGGCTGTTTCCCGATCCGGTGATCCGTCACGAGTTCAGGGCCAAGGCCTCTGATCTTCGAATGATCACCATTGATGGCGATTCCATGGAGCCTCTTCTCGCCAGCGGGGATCGCATTCTCATCGATACCAGTCAGAAGGTGCCGGTGCCCCCCGGTATCTTTGTCATTTGGGATGGCATGGGACTTGTGGCCAAGCGCGTCGAACACATTCCCCACTCGGATCCACCGCAGGTCATCATCCGCTCGGTCAACCCGGAATATCAGACCTATGAGCGCACTGCCGAAGAGGTCAATATCGTGGGCCGGGTCATTTGGACGGCGAGGCGGCTGTGATGCGGCGCAAGAATAACATTCACTTGCTCAGTGCAGCCAAATGGATTGGAACAGCAGCCGGTATTCTGGGTGCAATTCTCGTTGCGGCCAATGTCGGCGTTGTCGGCTGGGGATTCATCGCATGGGCGATTTCATCATCGCTCTGGACTTATGCCGGATGGGCCATGCGCGAGCCCAGCCTCATTTTGCTGCAGGCCGTTTTTCTGATCATTGATCTCGTGGGAATCTGGCGATGGTTTTTCGTATGACAGGTTTGGCGCTGTTGCCGCGTTGCCGAAACATTTGGATGGATTGGAGGACAAGTGGATCCGTTTAAGCCGTACCAACCTCGTCAGAAAGATAGAATTGCCAATATCACCGTGGAGGATGCCGAGACGATCGCACTCAAAGCCATGGCCTATATCGCTGCTGACGAAGAACTGATGCCCCGTTTCATCAACCTGACTGGCTGCAGCAGCATCGAAGACATACGGGATCGTTTGGCGGACCGTTCCTTTTTAGGCTCGGTGCTCGACTTTATTCTAGGTAATGAACCGACCACGATTGCATTTTCCGAGAGCCAGTCGATGGCGCCAGAAATACCAATGTTGGCTCGTGCAAAACTGCCTTGATCCGAGCATATCAATTGTGTGGTCGATGTTACGAGAATTTCTGGGGACCAATGAGCAATAAGATGCTGAGATTTTCTCGGATGTTCTTTTGTTTTCGATGGGTTTCTATAGCGAATTGATATCGCTTGTTTAGTTTATGTTCGCGGAGCACCTTGCCTGCCGGTAAGCAAACAAAACGCCGGTACGCAACGATGACCAACGCCCTTTCTCCCCATCGCATGACTGCCGCCGAGCGGCTGGATGAAGTTGCCGAGATTCTAGCCGTTGGCGTCATGCGTCTGGCGGCCCTGAAGTCCAGCGCTTTATCTGCGCAGGGCAGAGAAAGTTCCCTCGACTTACCGCCCGGCCAGAGCGGTCATGCGAACACCCAAATGAGAGCGGGAGAAACGCATGACCGATAATGCCGTGCTGGCCAGGCTGGCTGCCCTTAAACAAACGCCGACGCCGGGCCTCAAGAATCTCTGGCGGGAACTTCATGGCAAGGAGCCGCCGCCCTATAACCGCCGTTTCCTCGAAAGCCGCCTGGCCTATCGCATCCAGGAACTGGCCTATGGCGGCTTGAAGCCCGAGACCATCCGCCGGTTGGAGGAAATGGCCGATGACCTGGATAGCGGCAATGTGCTGAAACGCAAGCCGCTGGCCAACAACCGGCCCATCTCCGGAACGAGGTTGGTCCGCGAATGGCAGGGCGTCGACCATCAGGTCACCGTCCTGGATGAAGGCTTCGAATATCAGGGCCGCCCCTACAAATCGCTTTCTGCCATTGCCAGGGCCATCACAGGTACCCGCTGGAATGGCTTGATCTTCTTTGGGCTCAAAAATCATCGGAAGCACAGCGCATGAAAACCGCCCCCTTCCGCAAGCTGCGCTGCGCCATCTACACCCGGAAGTCCTCGGAAGAGGGCCTCGACATGGAATTCAATTCGCTCGACGCCCAGCGGGAATCCTGCGAAGCCTATATCGCCAGCCAGAAACAGGAAGGCTGGCTGCCGGTGGCTGATCGCTACGACGACGGCGGCTTCTCGGGCGGCAATCTGGAACGCCCTGGCTTGAAGCGCCTGCTGGCTGACATCGAGGCAGGCAAGGTCAATGTGGTCGTGGTCTACAAGATCGACCGATTGAGCCGGTCCTTGATGGATTTCTCTAAGCTGGTCGAGGTCTTCGACCGCCACGGCGTCACCTTCGTCTCTGTGACACAATCTTTCAACACCACGACCAGCATGGGGCGCCTGACGCTCAACATCCTGCTCAGCTTCGCGCAGTTCGAGCGCGAAGTGATCGGCGAGCGCATCCGCGACAAATTCGCGGCCAGTCGCAAGAAGGGGATGTGGATGGGCGGCAATCCACCCCTTGGCTACGACGTCGTCAACCGCAAGCTGGTGGTCAACCAGGAAGAGGCCAAGCTGGTCCGCCACATCTTCGCCCGGTTCCTGAAAATCGGCTCGGCCACCCTGCTGGTCAAGGAATTGTCAGCGGACGGATATCGCACCAAGAGCTGGACCACCCAGGGTGGGCGCCAGCGCGAGGGCCGCCCGCTTAACAAGAACAACATCTACAAGATGCTGAACAACCGGCTTTACCTGAGCGAGGCGGTTCACAAGGGAACAAGCTGGCCCGGCGAGCACGAAGCGATCATTGATGCTGCAACGTGGGACAAGGTACGCGCCGTGCTGGCCGACAAATCGCCCAACGTGCGCGCTGGCGATTCCCGCTCGGCAACACCTGCGCCGCTGAAAGGCCTGATCCATTGCGGCCATTGCGGGCGGGCCATGGCCCCCACCTATACCCGCAAGCAGGGGCGGCTATACCGCTATTATACCTGCATGAAGGCAATCCGGTCCGGACACGGCGAATGCCCGGTGCGCTCGGTGGCAGCGGGCGAGATCGAAGCCGCCGTCATCGGACAGGTTCGCGCCCTGCTGAAGGCCCCAGAAATCCAGGCCCGGGTCGAACGGCTGGCTGCGGGCATTCCGCCCGACAGCGTGCACAGCGCACTTACGGACTTCGACCGCCTGTGGGACGAACTGTTCCCCGCCGAGCAGGCCCGCATCCTGGAGCTTTTGGTCGAGAAGGTGGCCGTCCATCCCGGCGACGTCGAACTCAAACTTAGGATCGACGGGCTGGCCAGCGTGGTGGCCGACATGAATTCGCAGAGGAAAAGGAAAGCGGCATGAACGCGCAAAACACCCTAACCCTCCGCATTCCGATGACCATTCGCCGCATCGGCGGGAGAAAGCAGATCATCGTGCCCGAGGGAGAGGGCATTCCGAAACGACATTCTGCCAAGCCGGACGAGGCGTTGTTGAAGGCGCTCGCCCGCGCTTTCAAGTGGAAGCGCATGATCGAGGACGGTCAGGTCCGTTCGTTGAACGAATTGGCCGAGGCCGAGAAGCTGAACGGCTCCTATGTCAGTCGCATCTTCCGCCTCACCCTGCTGGCCCCCGACATCGTCGAGGCAATTCTGGAAGGCCGCCAGCCCCGCACCCTGCAACTGGCCGACCTGCTGGAAGACGTACCAGTGGAATGGGCGGAGCAGAGGGAGGGGTTTGATCGTAGGCCTGTGCAGACAGATTAACTTTCCCTCAGATGGCATTTTGCCAGCCTGACCAACTGCTTCTCCTCGAGCCGCTTGCCATCAACAAGATGATGACTGATCCCGGCCCGGTAAACCGTATGACCCGCAAGACGAAGGGAGCGAACAGCCTGCCAGAATTCCGCGGGTTCTGGTGCAGCCTTGCGGGGCTGGGTTGGATGGGAGAAGAGAGGAAGTTGATCTGTCGGTTTCATTGTTCCCATCGGCAAAAAATTTTGGAACGCAAGATTATCCAGGCTCAACGGTCCTTGCAACAGATTCATGCCTCCATTTTTATGGTATGCTGCGCTTGGAAATGGGCCATATTTTTCTTCTTGTTTTTTTGCTGACGTCGCACAGGCAGGTTTTAATGAAAGTCTCGGAACAAGATGCATCTGATTTTATCCAGGGATATACGCTGATTCTAACTCAGATCGGCGGCTTTTCCGTTAATAAGCGAACCAAAAACTTTCTGGATAAGTTCGCTTCTGCGCGCTCAAAACTATGCTCAGATCGTTCCCTTCTTAATTCTGCCGTAGACAAGCTTATGGCCAGATCGATTGATCTTCCGCCAGAAGTGGTAAAAGGCATGGAGAGCATTGAGGTGAAGCAGTGGGTCTATCTCAAGGACACCAGAACCCATTCCGTGTTCATAGATCCGTCAAATCAGGCAGCCTATGGCGTGCTTGGATTAACGGAGCGCATAAGAAACATAATCGGTGGATCGGGCGCATTCGTGGAAACGGGATTGTTGCAATACAAGGGGCGCTTCATCACGGATGGGATTATCAGCAGCCTTGTTTGGTTGGGAAGGGGGATAAAGCAGGATTACGCCGAAATCCTGTCTGAAATTAAATCGCAGGGGACGTATTACTCATCATGTTGATACGGGCTCAGATTATGGGGCCTCTCGTCTGGTCTCACCGTCAGGCGTAGCATCGAAGAACCAGACTGATCTGCGAAAGGCCGTGATCGTGGCACCTGCTTTTCCCTCTGATGATGAAAAAATTCTCGATATCAGGAATCGCCTTTCTGCGCTGGAAGCGGAACGGATTGCTCTGGAGGAAAGGCTTGCCGATCTTCTGTCGCCCCAGAAAGAACTCCATGTACCCGCCTCTGTTCTCTCTGCCGTTGGATTGGTAACGGGAAATTCCTCACCCGCAGACAAGGTCTCTCTGTTTCGCTCGCTGTTTCGGGGACGGGAGGATGTCTTTCCAAAGCGCTGGACCAATCTGAAAAGCGGAAAGTCTGGCTATTCGCCGGCCTGCGCCAACGAATGGGTAACGCGCTTGTGCGGCAAGCCCAAGGTTAAGTGCACAGACTGCCCCAACCGCCGCTTTCTACCTGTGACCGATGCCGTCGTCGCGCAGCATCTGCGTGGCGAAGGGCTGGACGGGAGGGACTTCACTATTGGCGTCTATCCTCTGTTGGCAGATGAAACCTGCTGGTTTCTCGCCGCCGACTTCGACAAGACGTCCTGGAGAGACGATATCTCAGCCTTTCTGGAAACATGCCGGATCAAGGGCATCCCGGCAGCCGTGGAGCGCTCCCGGTCCGGCAACGGCGGACACGTTTGGATTTTCTTCGCCGATCCTGTCCCCGCTGGCCTAGCTCGTCGATTGGGGGCGCATATCCTGACCGAGACAATGGAACGCGCCCCTGACCTCGGCTTTGGATCCTACGACCGCTTTTTCCCCAACCAGGACACCATGCCGTCTGGCGGGTTCGGTAACTTAATTGCTCTGCCTTTGCAGCACCGCCCCCGTGAGGCCGGAAACAGCGTCTTTCTTGATGCCAAATTCGAGCAGTATCCCGATCAGTGGCGCTACCTGTCAGAGATCCGAAAAATGACTTTGGCTGAAGTGTCCGCCCTGACCGAGGAGGCTGGCCGCCAGGGACGCATCTTGGGCGTACGCCTACCGATGGACGAGGATGACGAGGAACCCTGGCTGGCGCCGCCATCCCGGCGCAAGCCGGAGATTCCGGTTGGCGGCCCCTTGCCTGAAGCAATCGACATGGTACTGGGCAATCAAATCTACATTGACCGCACGCCCCTTCCGCCTGCTCTGGTAAATCGGCTCGTTCGTCTAGCCGCGTTCCAGAACCCCGAATTTTACAGCGCTCAGGCTATGCGCCTGCCCACCTTCGGCACTCCTCGTATCATTGGTTGTGCAGAATTATTGTCTCATCATGTGGCGTTGCCCCGTGGCTGCCGCGATCAGGCGGAAGCATTGCTTGCCTCGCTGGGGATCGGCATCCGCTGCCGTGACGAACGCCATGTCGGCCATCCCGTCGAGACGGCTTTCGTCGGCAGCCTGACGCTGGAGCAGCAGGCCGCTGCCGATGCTCTGCTGCGGCACGATACCGGGGTGCTGGCGGCAACTACGGCTTTCGGCAAGACGGTTGTCGCCGCCTATGCCATTGCTGCCCGCAAGACCAATACGCTGGTTCTGGTCCATCGCCGACAACTCCTCGATCAATGGATCGCCCGGCTTTCCACTTTTCTCGATCTTCCGCCCAAGTCCATCGGCCAAATCGGCGGCGGCAAACGCAAGCCTGGCGGCATCGTTGATGTCGCCATCATTCAGAGCTTGGTGCGCAAGGGCGAAGTCGATGACCTTGTCGGCAACTACGGCCATCTGGTGGTTGATGAATGCCACCACCTTTCGGCAGTCAGTTTCGAGGCGGTAGCGCGCCGCTGCAAGGCTAAATATGTTCTTGGTCTATCGGCAACAGTCACCCGCAAGGATGGGCATCACCCAATCATCTTCATGCAGTGTGGCCCAGTACGGTTCCGGGTCGATGCCAAACGTCAGGCGGCCCAGCGCCCGTTTGGACACCGGGTAATTCTTCGCCATACCGGGTTTACACTGCCGCCGGAGATGACCTCCGACCGTCCGGCGATCCAGGATGTATACAGTGCCCTGGCCAAGGATGATGCACGTAACGCGCTGATCTTCGACGACGTCCTGACATCGCTGGAGGCGAGACGCTCTCCGGTGATCCTAACCGAGCGCAAGGAACATGCATTGCTGCTGGCGGAACAGCTATCGCGCTTTGCTCGCAACGTCATCGTGTTGCATGGAGGTATGGGGATAAAGTCGCGGCGCGCTGTGACAGAACACTTGGAGGCGATCGCGGAGAACGAGGAGCGGGTGCTGATCGCCACTGGCCGCTACATCGGCGAAGGCTTTGACGATGCCCGACTCGACACGCTGTTCTTAACTATGCCTATCTCCTGGCGCGGCACACTGGCCCAATATGCCGGTCGTCTGCATCGCCTCCATCCTGGGAAGCGCGAGGTGATCGTTTATGACTACGTGGATGATACTGTCCCGGTTCTGGCGCGCATGAGCAGCAAGCGGATCAGGGGATATGACAGCCTGGGATATTCGGTTTCGGCAGTCTGTAGCTGAGAACTGAGAACCTTTGTGGGCGACCCACCGCCGCCCCCTGGTGAAAGTCATAATCTGAGCCACGCTGTTGATCTTTGATTCGCCCTCAGACCCTTTTCGCGCCCGCCCAAAGTGGCGAAAAGGTCAACAGCTTTGCGTCCCATAACCCTCTGAATTTCCACGAAATCAAAATCTCGTACCTTTCCGGCAAGGTCAACAGCCTTCTGAGAAAAGGGGCCGGAGAGAAGGGGTTTTGGGAGAAATCGGGGCCAAACAGTGCCGCCAAGGTCAACGGCCACAGCTAAAAAACTGCGCCAAACCTGGGCTTTTCAGGCCCTTGCCAGCACGCCAGAGAATGTCTGGAAAAAGATATTGGCGGGGCGCAGGCGCTTCCAGATGAACCTTCTCCGCCTTGCCGCAATAGGTTGCAATGCCACTGCATGTAGATAATTCGCATGTATATAAGACCACATATTTATATATAGGAATTTATATTGACACGCTTCGCTCATTGCGATTTCATATGTTCATAGTTAACAACCACAGGAAGTTTGTGTCATGTCCAGTACTACACGTCCCCAGATCAGGGAGGCCCTGCGGACGCTCGTCGCCGACAAGCGTTACCGGGACCACAGCCACCCCGAACACGATGCCTACGTCGCCCATGTAACCGGCGAGTTCAAACGGGTCTATCCCGGCATCTATGTGCCGGGCAGTTCGCACATGTATGCCAATGACCCGGAAGGCGGACCGGAAGCCATCGTCGAAGTTCGCGCCTATTCCCAAAGCCGGGACGGCAGTACTGTTCAGGTTTCCGAGCACACGCGTTCAAGGGAACGAGCTGGCCCGGCGAGCACGAGGCGATCATCGATTTGGCGACATGGGACAAGGTTCGCGCCGTGCTGGCCGAAAAATCGCCCCGGGTGCGGGCAGGCGCTTCCCGAGCGGCAACGCCAGCGCCCCTCAAGGGCCTGATCCATTGCGGCCATTGCGGAAGGGCCATGGCCCCCACCTATACCCGCAAGCAGGGGCGTCTTTACCGGTATTATACATGCATGAAGGCGATCAGGTCCGGGCACGGCGAATGCCCGGTGCGCTCGGTGGCGGCAGGCGAGATCGAGGCCGCTGTCATCGGTCAGGTTCGCGCCTTGCTAAAGGCCCCTGAAATCCAGGCTCGGGTCGAACGGCTGGCCGCAGACATTCCGCCCGCCGACGTGCGCAGCGCTTTGGCGGAATTTGACCGCCTGTGGGATGAACTATTCCCCGCCGAGCAGGCCCGCATACTGGAACTGCTGGTCGAGAAGGTGGCCGTCCATCCCGGCGACGTCGAGTTGAAGCTTAGGATCGATGGGCTGGCCAGCGTGGTTGCCGATATGAACTCGCAGCGCAAAAGGAAGGCCGCATGATTTCCCAGGACACCCTGACCATCCGCATTCCGATGACCATTCGCCGTATCGGCGGGCGCAAGCAGATCATCGTGCCCGAGGGCGAGGGTATTCCGGAGCGCCGTTGCTCCAAGCCTGACGAGGCGCTGCTGAAGGCGCTCGCACGCGCCTTCAAATGGAAGCGAATGATTGAGGAGGGGCAGGTCCTCTCGCTCAACGAGCTGGCCGAGGCCGAGAAGCTGAACGGCTCCTATGTCAGCCGCATTCTCCGCCTTACCCTGCTGGCCCCCAATATCGTCGAGGCTAACTGCATAGATATTGACGGTTCGCTTTCTCCCCTCAGCTTAATTGGTGTATACTCGCTTTTGTTTTGGCAGATCATTGCAGCTGTGGAGATTTTGCTCTAATGGATCAGCATGATCCAACGCCAGAGGCCGCCTTGGATGGCGGCACCAAGAGATGGGAAGACCTTTCCAGTGCTGAGAGAGAGACTTTTTTGCTTGCCGCCTTTTGCGGTAACGAGGCGTGGCAAAGCGTCGCCAATCATCTCGGCCTCGATCCTGTCTTGGCCCTAAGGCTGGCGACTTCCTTGTGCCACTTGGCATCTCCGCCACAGTCCGAAGATGAACGCCTGAAGCGCGAACACGCCGCGCTACTATTTCACGGGCGCCGCCCCCTCGGCCTTGCTCTTATCGCGGCCATTTCACTTCGAGATGGCATTCCGCTCCCGCGTGAACTGGACACTGGCACGGGTTCAATCTCACGGCGGGTTCCGGACGATGTTCTTCATCTGGATGATGACGTGGAGCCGCCAATCCCCCCCCCCTGTTTGCCTCAAGAAAGGCTTCCCGCCTTATCCAGCCATCCCGGAAGGAACCTGGCCCGCCTGAGATACTTGGCAAAGCTGTCCATGGGCGCGGCGCGGGCCGGACTTGGCTGGGCAGGGTGGAGGATTGGACATGGCGCCATTTCGCTTGTTCGTGCTTCAAAGGCCGCTGTTCTCGGCTTCAGACAACATAAAGCTGTGTTGCTCCATCAGCTTGTGGCTTGGAGAGCATCTGCTCTCTTAAGATTGAAGGCGAGAGAACGCCAGTGTCTTCGCATCGCCGCGAAGGATCTGCTCTCGCCTGCCAGCGAGACGGCTGCGGGCAAGTGGCAGGACATGGGCGAATCGACGAAAAACATGCTCATCGCCTCGGCACTGCGCGGTTATCCTCCCGCCCTCGCCTTTATCAAGAGCGTCGCGCCCTTTATTCGTTCTCTTCCGAACCAGGATGAAAGGAAAGATCCGCATCTTGCATACGAACCGGAACTGCGTTGCCGCCGGATTCAAAAGGCTCTCAACCGGCAGAATTCCAGGTTCTTCCGGTTGCTGTGGAGATTTTTTCCGCCTCTTGGCTAGCGCCAACCTGCTATGGAGGGCTGACTGCAAAGGCAATGCAGCCCTAGACCTGCGGAGCTTCCACCGACGTCAGCAGCCGCTCAACAAGTTTGCCTTCACGCAAATGCAAGGACAGGATCTCTTCGATGTCGGCGCTCGTTTTCACTGAATACCAGACGCCTTCAGGATAGATCACCAGCACCGGCCCCTGGCCGCACCGGCCAAGACACCCCGCGTAGTTGAATCGGGTCTTTTCGAGATTCATCTCCTTGAAAATCTTGCGGGCGGCCTCCGCCATGTCCTGCGCACCCCTTTCAGCGCACGAACTTGTCGGATGCCCATCTGGCCGCCGGTTGGTACACATGAAGAGGTGCGCCCGGAAGTGTTCCGCAAGCTTGTTCGAGACGTTGCTGTTCATGAAAACCGGCTCCTGTGATGTAGTCTTCGACTCCGGCAGATGGGGCCCGGAGAATGTCATGGCCGCAGCCCCGCCATCCCCTAATCCAGAAGATGGCGGAGGCCGCTTGCCCGCTTATCGCCAGCTGACCCGGTCGAAGACCCGGATGGCTTGGGCGTTATTCTCGCCCAGCATGGCGACATTCATAGTCTCTTCCTTGAACTCGCCCCAGGCTGAGACAAGTTGCGAACGCTTGGCGCCCGGCAGCACAGGAAACTCATTATTCACTTCGGCGTAGAATTGCTGCGCCTCGGCCCCCGAGAGGAATTCCATCAGCTTGACCGCTTCGGCCTTGTTCTTGGCGGATTTGGTGATGCCGGCGCCAGAGATGTTCATGTGCGCGCCGCGCCCTTGCTGGCCGGGCCAGAACAGCGCAACCTTGGCAGCAGCATCGCGCTCTTCGGCCTTGTCGCTGGTGATCATGCCCGCGAAATAATAGGTGTTGGCAATGGCGATGTCGCACTGGCCTGCCGCGACGGCGGAAATCTGATCGCGGTCGCCGCCCTGCGGCTTTCTTGCCATGCTCGCGACGATGGCCTTAGACCAAGCTTCGGCCTTTTCCAGACCATCAACGGCAATCATGCCCGCCAGCAAGGACTGATTATAGGCGGAAGACGAGCTGCGAACGCAAATGCGCCCTTTCCACTTCGGATCGGCAAGATCTTCGAAAGTTGACAGTTCTCCCGGCTTAACGCGGTCCTTGCTGTAGAAGATCACGCGCGCCCTGGCCGATTGGCCAAACCAGTACCCTTGCGGATCGCGGTACTTGGCGGGCACATTCTTCTCCAGAACTGAAGATGTGATGGGCTGAAGCAAGCCCTCGACGCGGGCGCGGTTCAGTCGCGCCACATCGGTCGTCTGGAAGATGTCGGCGGGGCTATTGACGCCTTCGCTTTTAAGCCGCTCGATCAGCTGGTCCTCGCCTGCCGAAAGCAGGTTCACCTTGATGCCGGTCTGTTGCGTGAATTTGTCCAAGATCGGCTTGATCAGATGATCCTTGCGCGCCGTGTAGACATTGACCTCGGCGGCGGAGGCGGCGTTGAGTGAAGCGCCAACCAGAAGCGCTGCGCCGATTAGGCTGAAGGCGTAAGAGCGATTGCGGGGCATTCTCATTGTTTGGTCCTTTCTTTGGATACGTGGTGGATTGGTTGCCGTTCAGGCGGGTTGGCGGATTCCCCGAGCCTCTCAGCAGAAACTGCCGAGGCTGGGCGGAGGCGCTTGAACCTCTTCCGGCATCGGCTCCGGGTCGGACTGATCTTCGGCTGGAAAGACATAGGCCTGCGAACGGTCGAGCTTGATGGAAACGCGCGCACCTTCGATATGGGGCAGCGGTCCTGTCGTCCGGGCGTGGAGATGGATGGGAGCGCCCTGTTCCGAATCGACACGCATATGGATCAGGTTTGAGCGTCCCAGCATGTGTGAGACCAGCACAGTGGCGATGCCGTGATCCCCAAGTTCCAAAGAAAGCGCCTCGGGCCTGACCACCAGATCGACTTGGTCGCCATCTTTGAAACCAGGAGCAGGAAAGGCGCCGAAAGGAGAATTCACCGCCCCTCCCTTGACCTTGGCGGGAATGCGGTTGACCTCGCCGAAAAACGACGCGACGAACGAGGCGGCTGGACGCCTGTAGAGTTCCTCTGGCTCGCCTATTTGAACGATGCGCCCGCCTCGCATGATGGCGATGCGATCAGCCATGAACATGGCCTCTTCGGGGTCGTGCGTCACCATCAGCACGCAAACGCCCGAGGATTTCAGCACATGCAGGGTTTCGTCGCGGATCTGGTCCCTGAGCCTCTTATCCAGGCCCGAGAATGGTTCATCAAGCAGCATCAGCATGGGTTTGGGAGCCAGCGCGCGAGCCAGGGCGACGCGCTGCATCTGCCCGCCCGACAATTGGTGCGGCCAAGCCTCTGCGTAGTTCTCCATGCCGACCTGCTTCAGCATCTCCATCGCCCGCTCGCGGCGTTCCGCCTGGGTCTTGTCGAGGATGCCAAAGGCGACATTAGCCAGCACGTTGATGTGCGGAAAAAGCGCATAATCCTGGAAGAGAAATCCAACGCTGCGCTTCTCTGGCGGCACATGAACGCCCCCGCCGCCGACCACCTGGCCGTTAAGGATGATGCGTCCCTCGACGGGGTTTTCCAAGCCAGCGGCCATGCGCAGCGTCGTCGTCTTGCCACAGCCGGAAGGCCCTAGCAGACACAGCAGCTCGCCCGGGCGCACGGCGAAGGAGACGTTGTCCACCACGCGAGTCTCGCCATAGGCGCACGAGACTTGATCCATGATAAGGCATGATGATCCGGGTGGGCAGGGTGCCATGCGCAACGGATCTGCCGCGCAGCCGCCATTGGGATTGAGGGCGCAATGCGGGCCAGGGCCGCAAAGAGCGGGCTGGGGCTTTGAAAACATCTTGTTCATGATTTGCCTCCTGGGCGTGACCTGGCGACCGCGTAACTCAACATCATGACAGGCAATAGCCCTACCAGAACTATGACTAGCGCTGGTGCCGCCGCATCCATCAGCCTCTCGTCCGACGCAAGGGTGAAGGTGCGCACGGCCAGCGTGTCGAAATTCAAGGGGCGCATGATAAGCGTGGCCGGAAGCTCCTTCATCACATCCACGAAGACAAGAAGCCCTGCCGTCAGCAGCGAGCCGCGGATCAGCGGAATATGAACGCGGCGCAAGGTTCCGAACGTCCCTTGGCCCAAGGTTCTGGAAGCGGCCTCCATGGAATTCGTGACTTTGGCCAAGCTGGCCTCGATGCCGTTGAAGGAAACGGCGAGAAAGCGGACCAGATAGGCGTAGACAAGGGCGGCGATGCTACCGGTCAGCAGTAATCCTGTCGTCACGCCAAAGTGCTCGAAGATGAAACTGGCCAGCGCATTGTCGATCATTCCCAGTGGAACCAGAGTGCCGACGGCGATCACCGAACCGGGGATCGCATAACCAAGGCTGGCAAGGCGCACGGCAGCGCGGGTGGCGGGCATTGGGCTCAATCTCTGCGCATAGGCCATCACGACGCCAACGGCAACCGCCGCCAGAGCAGCCACCAGCGCCAGCAGGAAACTGTTGCGCGCCATGGGAAGGAAATCGAGATTGACCACACTGTGTCGCAGCGACCACCAGGCCAGCACGCTCGCCGGCAGAACAAAACCCAGGAAGACGCCGGTGAAGCTGAAGGTCTGGGCGGCCAAGCTGCGCCAGCCTCTCAACTGGTAGCCTGGCAAATGCCGGTAGCGCGTGGTCGTGTGGTGAAACTTGGCGACCCCGCGCGAGACGCGCTCGATCATCACCAAAGCCAGAACGAACAGCAGCAGTACGGCGCCCAATTGCGCCGCCACGGTCGGCTCGCCAAGACCCAGCCATGTGCGATAGATGCCTGTTGTGAAAGTATCCACCGCGAAATAGTGAACCGTGCCAAAATCGTTCAGCGTCTCCATCAGCGCCAGAGCGGTTCCGGCAGCTATCGAAGGCCTGGCCAACGGCAGCGCAACTTTGAAAAACCCCTTCCATGGCCCGCGGCCCAAGGTCCGGCTGGCCTCAAGTACGCAGATCGACTGCTCCAGAAAGGCCGAACGGGCCAGCAGATAAACATAGGGATAGAGCACCAGCGACATGACGATGATGGCGCCGCCCAGCGAGCGGATTTCAGGAAACCAGTAGTTCCTAGTCGAGCTCCATCCGAAGACCTCTCGAATCGCGCTTTGGACGGGACCGGCGAAGTCAAGAAGCCCGGTGTAGGTATAGGCGACCACGTAGGCAGGCATGGACATCGGCAGCAGCAGCGCCCATTCGAGAATACCGCGCCCCGGAAAGCGGCACATGGTGACCAGCCACGCCGTTCCAACGCCGCCGACCATGACGCCCACCCCCACACCCAGCATGAGAAGGACGGAGTTGACGACATAGAGCGGCAGCACCGTTTGCGCCAAATGTTCCCAAACATCGCCGGACGACACGAAGACATGGGCAAGAATAAAGGCAACCGGCGCACCCACCAGCAGCGCGATGAACACGGTCGAGGCGACCCAACCCGAGCCAGCGCCAAACGGACGCGCGCCCTTAAGGACAGTTAGCAGCTTGCTACCCCTCACGGCAGAGGCGGCGGCGGTTTCAGTCATTCCAGGAACTCCGAATAAGCTTATTTTTAACGTGGTTTTGGTGACGCTATCGCAAATGCAAATAGCTGTCAATATCATCTACGCGATAGATGGGAAGCGGCGCGACGGATTGCCACTGGCTACAACATACTAACTGTGTTGGTATTTTCGAGCGCTTGCCAAGGCGGCCGGACCCGGACTCCTCCCGCTATGGGCCTTGGGTCGCGCTCCTTCATCGCCGACAACGCCCCGGCCAGCGCCCGGTCCCGCCACTCCGCCAGCTTGGCCACCGTGACGTTCAAATCTCGGGCTAGCCGGACGCCCCAGGCACAATGAAATAACTCATGAAATAGAAACTTTATGTAATTATCATCTGCGATGTTGAATATAGCTTTCGGCATTTCTCAGTAATTGCTCTCAGTCCAATAAACAAGCAGCAAATAGGTGTTTCTTGATTAAGTAATCTGTAAATAGGCTCGTTGTGATACTCAATTCGATCTTTGAAGTAACAGTTGCGCACAACCTAATCGATGATCTTCAAGCATTCGTCTTTGCGATCTACCAATTCAATTTCATCAATAATTTGTTATCTCCTGCCAAAATTGGAGATGGAAGGGTTTTAGAAGGGTCAAACGCTGTGCTGGCGGCCAGCCCGTGGCATGCCTGGCCCGAGCGCACCAGGCGTTCGGCCAGCTTCTTGAGCAGATCGGCGGCCTCTTGGTCCGGGACTTCCAATTCGATTTTCAAAACCGCCTCCCGAGGCCAGGTCTGATGATCGATTTTGCGGCTGCCGCCGCCGCGCCCCCAGCCGCCC
Source organism: Alphaproteobacteria bacterium (assembly GCA_015231795.1). Lineage (NCBI taxonomy): Bacteria > Pseudomonadati > Pseudomonadota > Alphaproteobacteria > Alphaproteobacteria bacterium. The sequence continues at coordinate 448,815 of JADGAX010000003.1, forward strand.
GCTTTTCCACCTGAGCCACCAGGACGAATCAGAGCGGGTTAGCCGTTTCGTTTTCAGGGATTACCGGTTTTCGCGGGCGTCCGCGTCCACGCTTTCCACCCGTCGAGCGGCGTTTTGCAGGGATGGCCAATCGATGCGACTTGATCGCGGCGATTATTTCAGCCCGCTCGTAGTATATTTTTCCGATATGATATTTGGTACGCCGATCTTCGGGCAGGTGATTGAGAAAACTTGCGCTGAATCCGAATTCCTCGACCACTTGAGAAATCGACATGAAGCCCGACGAAGGCTTCGGCAGCAATCGCTGACGGGAAACACGATTTTCTTTTGATGCCTTGGCTTTGGGCATAGCAATGGCTTCACAACACAGGTGTTGATGAAGCCACGTACATTTTCGCCCATGGCATGCGGGGATTATCTGCACCCCGCGACTTGAACGGCGACATCTTTGGCAACCGAAAGCAGTTGCAATGCAGGGGCCGTCCACACATGAGTCTTGCCCCTAATCTCTTTGATTGACAGAATAGAACGAGCAGCCCATCGTTTCATGATGGCCGACAGTGATGCTCTTGAAGAGATTGACCTTAGGGCAGGACAGGTTCTGTTCAACGAAGGGGACGCACCGGACAAAGCCTACGTTGTCCGGAGAGGAAGGCTCGAAGTCTTTCGCATCAAGCGGCACAAAAGAGTCCATCTCGGTGTTGTCCAGGCCAGCGAGATTGTGGGCGAGATGGCCCTGATCGACGATAAGCCTCGCACCGCCACGGTCAGAGCCCTTGTCGACTCAAAACTGATTGTCCTCACCCGGGGCAAGCTCTTGTCCAAGATCGACAAGGCGGATCACGTGACAAGGCACCTCCTCACGAAATTCATTTCTATCATCCGAACGATGGATGAGAAACTGAGCGACGAAATCTCAAAGATTAAGTAACCGCTAGACCCAAGCCCCCAAGGCTAGTACTTTTGCTCTAACCGCGCCGTTGTTATAGCCTTCCGATGGATTGGGGATAGTGCATGAGTACACCTGACGCCGTGGACAAGCTCGGCCATCTCAGCGGGGGCGGTGCTGGTGCGACGAAAGTCAAATCTGCAGGTGCCGCCGCTGTAAAGCTGGTTCCTCCGACTTCCAAGCTTTCCGGGATAAGTTCGGGGGCTGCCAAGGCTTCCTCCACCAGTATCGCTCTTGGCAAGATAAGCATCCCCTACACCAACCTTACTGGGGTCGGCTCTGGATCTATCAACGCGACCTCAGCCGGGGTCACGAATGGGGCCAAGCTGATTTCATCCATGTTTTCTGGAAAAGGGCTGAGCCTTGGTCTTGGCTTGGGCCTCGGCGCTTGGGGGCCTGCATTGCTTGCGGGAACTGTATGCTTAGCTGGGTATGGGGCCTATCGGATGTATACCGCCAATCCAAAGAGCAATCCCCGCTCTTGGACCAAGAACAGTCAAGAGACCGCCACAATAGTCTCCCAGGTCGCGTCAATGGCTGATGCTGTATACGGAGCATTTAGAAAGCTGGTATCCTCACCGGACGATGAGGCGGCCCTGGCAGCGGAGCTTGCCGCCGAAATCGCGGCAGCAGAGAGGCTAATCGCCGAGGCCAACGAGGCTGAGAAGCGTGCATTAGCCGCCGGTGTCAATGCCAAGCAGGCCGCCAAGTTGGCCGCCGCCGCCAAGCGGAAGGCGAAAGCTGCATTGGACCTTCAGCATTCCACTGAATCCAAGCTGGCGGCCACTCGGGCACGAAAGCATAAAATTGCCGCCGCCATGGTATAGTCCATATTTACGGTAATACCGGCTGTGCTAATCTAAGCGAATATGGCCATTAGCCATTTGAGGGGGATTATGCCGATACTTCTTATCGCTCTGTCAGCATGCGGGTTTTTGGCCGTCATGGTTGGCGTGTCCAAACTGGCTGATCGCGACAAGGCAAAACCAGTCCCCAAGGATAGCCGACCAATAAACTTTCAGGGTATCGATGACGCTGGGAAGCTTACCCGGCAGAAGGCCGATCTTCAGCTTCGGGTAAATGTGCTTGCCGCAAGAGAAGATGCGCTTCTCGCCTCTGTCCGTGAATTTGAGCAGGGAGTGGATGCCCGTAAAGCCGAGAAGCTGGCGGCCGAGCAAGCTGAAATCAACGCCGCCATCACTGCCAAGGTTGTGGCTGAAACCCGTGTGAACGAGCTTCGTGAGGTCGAGCAGAAGTTGGTAGAGCTAATCTCCGGCCTTCAGGAGGAGGTCGGTCGCAAGAGAACACATGTGGATGAATTGTCCTCAAATATCACTGTCCTCACCCGAACAAAGGACGCTCTCGATGAAAGAATCACCGCTCTCTTGGCTCGGCAGCGTGAGATTGAGGCTGAGATGGCCGAGTTTGATCGGGATATCGACGAGCGCCGCCGGGAAAAAGTAGCCGAAATGGAGGGGGCCATCGCCGCGCAAAAGGAATTGGCGCTGTCTAAGGTCATGGCGTGGACGGAATCTGAAAAGTCGCGGCTTCAGGAACGGTTTGAGAGCAGCTATCAGACCGAGGTCACTGACTTGCGGCGTCAGCTGATCGAGAAAGTTACAGCCGAATTCGACAGTATCCATGAATATTTCTCGACCTTCGCCTCGGAGCGCAAGCTCATGGCCGAGACCGAGATCAAGGACTTCCTTGCGGAGAAGCGTTCGACCATTCTGTCCAACCTAGAATAGGCGGGGATCGGACATGCTTGCTCGCATCCTTCTGGCTGCCGCCCTGATTGCCAGTGTTTTTCTTGGCCCTGTTCGTCCAGTTTCAGCCCAAGAGCAGCCGGACATCATCATCTTGTTCGATCAGTCGGGATCGGTTGGAAAGCACGATCCAAAACTCGCCTCCAAGGCCTGGCTGCTTACCTTCCTGAAGACCTTCGACAATCCGTATAAGATCGAAATCGTCGGGTTCGACGAAACCCTGTACCGCCACCTCGCTATCGACCGCGATCCCACCACCGACATCAATGCCGTGAACCGGGCCATCGACGGCATTGAAACAGTCGGCAAGGCGACGGATTTGGAGATGCCCTTTCGCTATCTGCTGAATTTCGCGAAATCCTCGACGAAACTGGCCGTGATCATATCCGATGGCGAGCCTGAGATTTGGGATGCCAAGCTGGGCTATCTCAGCAAGGAGGTTCAAGCGGACTCCCGCTATGACAATCTGAACAGTCAGTATCAACAAATGAAGGATGCCGGGATCTCAAAGCGCGAACAGTTTGAAAAGCTTGGTGCCTTGTACCACGCCCGTAATATCGATCTGATCGAAGGCCAGATGCCCGGCATCGCCAAACTGATCGGGGATCGGCTAATCATTTGGGATTTATCTGGAACCTCCTATTATCTGAAGACCTGGGCCAAGGCAGCGGGTGCCCAATACCTGCCGATGCGGGTGGCTGCTCAGGAAAACCCCGTTGAGCAATTGCAGAAGGCCATGACGGCCTTGCAGCAGCGTTCCAGTGTTATCGTCAAGGAAGCCCTGCCGGACGACCATGAACATCGAGCCGTTATAGCCCTGACCACAATTCCTGAGATCGCTGCGAAGGTACAGCCGAGTGAGCAACCCGCCCCCAAGCCGCTATCTCCCCCCATTGAAGCCAGGGTGGCTGAGCCGGTTGCGCCCCAGCCCGTAGCTCCTGCGGATACGTCACCCATATGGGGGATTGTTCTTGTGTTGTTGGGCAGTGTTATTGGAGCTTTGATCGTCTACCGGCGACGAGCGGCTGCCAAGGCCGAACCAGTCGTTCCGGTGGACCTTGCCTCCCAGTACATTGACGCCAAGGTCAAAGGTGCCCTTGATGACGCGGAGAAGTTGCGGCGGAAGCTTCTTATTGCGCAAAGCGAAGCTGTCAAGGTCGAACGACGGTTCTCATTGCGTGTTGCCGTGCCTTCCGGAGCCATGGAAATTCAATGGATCAGTGCTGATGGTGAGAAGCGGGAAACGCCTGCCATCAATCTTTCCATGCACGGCGTCAAATTCGAGACACATGGAGCCGAAGTCAAGGTTGTCACCAAGATTATCTGCCCGAATATGGATGTGGTTCTGGGGGTGAAGAAATTTCAGGAAATCCGCCGTGATGGAAGTAGCTCCGTTGCCCTTCTGATCGAGTTTGAAAATAATCTCGACGACTGGATGCGGTGGGTAGAAATCATCACCCGGATCGACCAGACCCCCACAAAACTGTGAGCAAGGGGCAGGATATTTTCATGATTAATCTGATTGATGCCCCTCTGGGCTTCGTGGGACACGAACTTCAGGTTGCTCGAGATATATTTCTTTGGACAGATATCGCCTCAGCTTGCTATAACTTAATCACAATATACATAGGCGTACATTAGATCTATGTAACGTTGACATGACTAGGGGTACTTCAGCGGATCGGCTTGTCGCTCTGCGTCATTGTATAGGGAGCAGTTAGCATGCTTGACCAAATGATCATGGCCAAGGTCGAGGGAACCACCCAGGCCGCTCTCCTGTCATCGATGACCGGGAATTCCTACACGGTAGGTCAGGTTACTGCTGCTGGAAATGGAATGGGACACTGGTTGTTCCTGAACCCAGCTGGTGGCGCTACCGTTGGAAAGGGTGCCGTTGCCCTCAAGCTGGAAGGTGCCCGTCAAGTCGCGCAGTTGTCGGGGATGGTGGGCAAGACAGTCACCGTCGGCAAAGCCCCTCTCGTTGCAGACGGCATAAGCAAATGGCTTGTGCTGTGCCCCAAGGCAGGTATCGCTGCAAAGGGCGCTGCCGTTGCTGCCGGTGCTGGTGGTCTGACGGCTGCCGCCACCCAGGGTGGCGGGAACGGCATGATCATGATGAAGCTCGAGGGCGCGAGACAGGCCGGGCAGGTCCAGATGATGACCGGCAAGACTTTCATGGTGGCGAAGACCACTGCCGCCGGGAATGGAGCCGCCAATTGGCTCTTCCTTCAACCCGTTGGTGAAACCGCTGCCACCATGAAGGATCTGGTGGTCCTCAAGGTTCAACATGGAGCTGGGCAGTTGCCGTGGCTGGTCGGCAAGACCTTCGCTATTGGCGAGGCTCCTATGATGGCTGGTACAACGAGCAAATTCCTGGTTCTCAATCCTGTGACGGGTGTCGCCGCTAAGGGCGCGGTCGGAAGCGCTATCGCCGCCAAGGGTGCCATGCAGACTGTGGCATTGCAGACTGCCGGTAAAGCTGCTGTGGCAGGTTCAGTTGCCAAGGGCGCCGCTGCTGGTGCCGCCTCCAAGGGTGCCGCTGCGGTCGGCACCCTATGGACTGGTACCGGCATGAGCTTAGGCCTTGGCTTGGGGCTCGGCGCTGCTGGTCCTGTCATCCTGGGTGGCGTCATCGCCGCAGCCGGGTACGGCATTTACCGCTACCGCAAGGCCCGGACCACCTCGGCAACATCCGAGTTAGATGACGCGATTTCGGACGCTGTGACGGCTTAAGCGCGGATATATGCTGGGCCTTTACTTGTTCTCAGATAGTGCGTTGTAAGCTTGCTATGAACAGGAGGATGTTGGTCTGTGACTAATATCCCAAAAAAAAGTCGAAAGCGGGCAAGCCCCAGTTCCAAGACATCAGGTGAAATACCCTGCGCTGTGTCGTGTGAAAACATTGACGCACCCCCTTCAGAGCGTAAGGGCAGTGACACAGAGCGGGGAGAACGAGACACATTCATTGAAGAATGCCTCGTCCTCATGCCTAAAGTTGAAGCTGGTCTGAGTGCATACCGTTCTTCAACCATGGTCCATCTTGAAAGACCACCAAGTAGCATCATCCGTTTTATGGCAAATGGCGCAACCGCCCATGCCCTGGCGGATTTAGCATGCTTCGCGACGGCTTTTGAAGCTGCCCTACTTTATGGGGAAACGGAGGGGTGGACGGAGAGTCTTACCGAAGTTTTCGATAAAAGCTTCGCTATGCTGTCACTTCACCTTGAGGTGGCTAAGGCCGGGGCGGCCTGGAACTCAGATTGGGACATTGATTTAGTGGCCGATTTGATGGTCACCGCCAGCCCATTGGACCAGATTGTGGATAAGACTGTGGGTAACTCTTCGGATCAATTGGGTGTGAGTACAGACACAGAAGGTTTCTCCACCCATCATGGGGAAGCAACAGATGGTCCCACCATGGGGCCTTTTCCGCACCTCAGCCCACGGATGTCCGAAGTTCAGTATCACAAGCAAACTACCACCCTTTGGGATGGTCGGGAAAGTCTATTTCTTAAGCTTTGGGGCGTGTTGTCACGAACAACGGCGACATGGTCGAGTGTGAAATCGGGTAAGCCTGCCAGCGTGGTCAAACGCCCTCAAAAAGCAAGGCGCTCACGCGGCGAAGAAGATCCGATCCTGGATGCTCTTCGCTAGCTGTGCGCTGCATTCCTCCGGCGTGGGCCGCCTTTTGTAATTCGGTCATTTCGTCGATTCTGCCGTGATCTTTGGTGGAATTTGGAGTGAGAAGTGTCCATAAAACCGGTTATGGACACAAGTTCGACGGGGCGTCAGTCGGCGCAATCGCTCGTGGTCTGAAGCGTTGAAGCGGGGGATTGTCGCGGCGTCCTTTGAGCCGGGTTATTCGGTTTCTGTGGTTGCAAGGCGCTATGACGTGAACGCGAACCAACTGTTCAAGTGGCGCAAGGCCTTTCGCGATAGCTTGCCCGGCAGACCACCTGATCCGGCCACCCCGCAGTTGGTGCCAGTGGTCGTGTGGCCAGAGCAGCCGGAAGAGGTAACGCCGCAATCAGCGATGCCGATGGTGGCGATAGAGATCGATGTGGCCGACAAGTACCGTCTTCGCGTCGGCAGCGGCGTCGATGCAGGGGCACTCCAACTCGTCCTCGGTGTTCTGGAGCGACAATGATGTCAAAAACGCGAAAACCGCCGGCAGGACGTCCGGCGGCTTTGCGGTTCCCGGTTCCCGGGCCGTTGGAGGACGGTAACTTTCCGGGAACGCGCATGAAGGAACTGAAGGGTATTCTTGCAGTCTTTTGATCAAAGGCAAGTGATAGAAATCACAAGTCATGTGTGACGACAATCAATTTACAGGCTAATTTTTTTGTTTAAACTGTGTTGCATCGCGGCTGTGTTTTTTTGCGGATAATACGACTATTTGGGGATGTTGTGTCTAGGAGGTAAAAGATACCGTGGTGCCGTGCTGTTACGAGATGCGCAGCCCCTAATGATTTCCTTCGGAGTTGGAGATTGGCCATCTGTTTAAAAGACGCGGCTACTGCCCCGACAGTTGGGCTTATACTCACGTCGCGTCATGTAACGACCTACCCGCCCATAAAACTCCCCTACCCCGACAGTTGGACTTATACTCACGTCGCGTAATATACGGCTCGTTTCCAAAGCCCGACAGCTGGGCTTATACTCACGTCGCGTAATATACGGCTCGTTTCCAAAGCCCGACAGTTGGGCTTATACTCGCGTCGCGTAATATATGGCTCGTTTTCCAAAGCCGACAGTTGGGCTTATACTCACGTCGCGTAATATACGGCTCGTTTCCAAAGCCCGACAGTTAGATGTATATTCACGTCGTCTCATATGAGGCGCGACAATTTCGATAAAAACAACGTCGCAGCTAGGCTCATTGTCTTACCAGGCCGGGCGAGGCTGCAAGGGTGAAAACGGGGACCGGAACCCCTTGTTCCGTCCGCCATTGCTGCCCTCCGTCTTGTCGTCGCCGCCTCTGGCCCAAGCATTGGTTTTGGAAAGAATCAGGCAGGGAGGCTCCTACCCTCATCCCTATCGCCCTGCTTGCCTGATGACGGGCTATTGGGTCGATCCGTCCTGCTGGCTGGCCGAGAAGGGACTGAAAGGCGCTGCTCGGCAGCATCGGCTTCCACCATCTCGCCTGGATGCCCAGCCGGGTTCTTGCCCTCTACGGATGGCATTCCCGGGCGTGCTGTCCCCTTTAGGCCAAAGATCCCCTGCCTGGGTGTTTGCCGCCCCAAAGCCCAGCTTGGAATCGCCAGGACGCTTTTGCGGTTTCTCGCTGTTCTGACTTTTGGATTTTCTTGAGCCCGGACCCGCTTTGGTACAATTTCCGGCCACCTGCCCATCGAGGTTTTGTCCTTTGCCGCCCGCGATATTTTTTTTCGGCCATTGTGATGCCGTTGCACGGTCCCGCCGGGAGGGCCTTTTCCAAATTGCGATTCCGCCGCCGCGAATCGCCTTTAGTGCGCCTTGGCTGTGTTTTGCATTTTCGTGGTACCGACAGCTTGAACAATCCGTGAGTCCAAGATTTTGCGATTCGGCGGTACAAAGTTTTGTACGCGGTTGGCGTTTTTGGCGGCTCCACGCATCGGTGACTCTGCTGGTACAAAATCAACGCCATCGGCGGCGATTTCGCGGTACCGTGAAATCGCATCTTTATCTATCGATTGGTTTTTGGAAAACACGGGAGACGACCCAGTACCGCAACCTCCCTGCAAACCAACAGACATACTCAGAAAATTTGCAGCAACTAGACGCTGCTGATCGGCGGTTTCGCGTTTGCGATTTTTTGACATCAATCCGAGCCGATTGGTCGGTCTCCTCATAGGTAGTGCAATGAAGTTTCGCTCTGTTTGACATATTTGTAAGATCAGAAATGTCTTTCTGGAACATTCCAAAAATTGATATTTTTTCGAAAACGGCGATTTAATCTCATCTATTCGAATGATCAACTAGGACATTTTTTTGAAAATCGGCATTTAATGTCATCTAAGCACCAGATAATTTAGGAGATTATTCGCGCTTCGCAAGTCTCTCCTTGTTTTCAATGTGTTGTGAGGTGGTCCCAGGGAACCAGAGCATTTGAAGCCGCCCTTGCGCGGGTGATGGGATTTTGGAATCCACCTCTTTCCACTCATTGACAGTTCCAGGCGTGCTGGTTTGGAGGTGCTTCACGATGGCGCCACAGATTCTGCATATTTCGCAGCTTTGCTGGAGCAACGAAAACGCCTGCCGTTGTCAATAATGTCGGCTCGTGATTTCAGAAAACTGACGGTACCGCTGATTTGCGATTCAGACGGTTTTCTCTGGTACCAAGATATGCCGATTGCCTGGAACCAAAAATTGCCAGAGGCGCGGGGAAATGCTGGGACCGGATTTCTGCGGCATGTCGCTTGATTTTATGTGCCGCGACTTTTGCAAAGTGCGTGGTACCACGAAAAGTGAAAAGAGAGACAAGGCGCACCAAAGGAAGGAGGC